>WFPN01000279.1 GCA_015487535.1 Aquificaceae bacterium | reverse complement strand
CCCCGGTTGTGGATTTCCTTTCCCAGAGAAGGGTCCACCCCAACCTTATAACGTTGGGTGGCCTCCTCCTGGTAGGCCTCGGCTCAGTAGCTCTCTACGCTGAGTTGAAGGTGCTGGCGTTGCTGCTCCTGGGCACGGGTGCGCTCCTGGACGCCATAGACGGGGCCGTGGCGAGGAGGATGGAGCTCCAGTCTGACTTCGGAGCCTTCCTCGACTCCACGGTGGACAGGATATCGGACTCCCTACCCTTCATCTCCCTGGGCACGCTGTACGCCGAGATGGGCGAGCCAGCGGGCGTTTTACTCTCCTTCCTCTCTCTGGTGGGCTCGTACAGCGTCAGCTACGCAAGGGCAAGGGCCGAGTCCATAGGGGTGTTCGGGATAGGGGGGCTCTTCGAGAGAACTGAGAGGTGGATAGTTCTCCTCTTGGGCGTTGCCCTCGATCTTGTACCCCTAGCCCTGCTCGTAATAACCCTGGGGAGCTTTATAACGGCGGGGCAGAGGATTTACGAGGTCAAGAAGGTCCTGGACAGGAGGTACGTATGAACATATACGATATGATGAAGCAGCTGAAAAACCTCCAGCAGGGTTTTGAGGAGGTCAAGCAAAGTCTGAGGCTAAGGAAAGAGATACTGGAGAAGGATGGTGTCGAGATAATATTCAACGGCCTTGGGGAGGTAGTGGACATAGATGTGAAGGAGGAGTCCCTAAAAGGAGACTGGGACAGGCTAAAACCTATCCTGATAGATCTCATTAACCAGGCGCAGGACATATCGAGGGACATAGCCAAGGAGGAGTTCAACCGAAGGTTCGGAGGTCTCCTGGGAGGCTTGGGGCTTGGCTTTTGAGGACATCTTCCCACAGCCCTTGAGGCAGGCCTTAGAGAGCGTTACAAGGATACCAACCTACGGGGAGAGGGGTGCGGGACGCCTCGTTTACAACTTACTAAAGCTCGATCCCCCAGAAAGAAAAGAGGTGGTGGAAAAACTTCTCGAAGCTGCGGAGAAGCTAAAACCATGCAAAGAGTGTTACCTCATAACCGACAGGGAAGTCTGCGCCGTATGCTCAGACCCTAAGAGGAGCAAGAGGTTTATATGTGTGGTCGAGGAGTCTCAGGACGCTTACTATATAGAGAGGCTCGAAAGGTACAGGGGAGTCTATCACGTTCTCCAGGGAAGGATAGCTCCACTGGAAGGTATCTCCCCCCAAGATCTCACCGTTGAGAAGCTCCTGGAGAGGATAGAGAAGAACAGGGTCAAGGAGGTAATAATAGCTACCAATCCCAACGCGGAGGGAGAGGCCACCGCGAACTATTTAATAAAACTGATCGGAGACAGGTTCAAGAACGTCAAGACTAGCAGGATCTCCTACGGCCTTCAGTTCGGATCTCTCTTGGAGTTCGTGGACGAGCTCTCTTTAGAAAAGTCCTTCGAGAACAGAAAGTGAACCTCGTCCTCATCTACGTATAAGACAGCCTGAGGAATCTCTCCTATAAGGTAGTTCACCCTTTCGGGTATCCCGAACCCCCTCCAGACGTGGCCGGAACCAACTATGACCACAAGGGTGGCGTCGGGGTGAGCTAGGGCGAGCTTCGCTATCCTGTAGGCCATGCCGCTGTCCCATACCTGCTGTATGGCGAAGAACCTATCCTCGTCCACCCTGCCCTTGTGTTTCTCTAGGGCCTTCCTTAAGAACTCCTTATGCCTCTTCCTAATAGGCAGGATTTTCTTGGGCAGATAACGGCTCTTCACGTTGCGTATTCCCTTCTCCCTAACCTCTCTGAGGAGCTCGGAGGGAACGTTCAGGGCGAAGAGGGGGATACTCCTGTCCTTTGCAAACCTCCAGATGGGCGCGTAGAGATCCGGATCGAATCTCCATCTTCTCCTGTACTTAGTTCTTTCGAGCATCTCCTCCTCCGAGATCTCACACATAACGTACTCGTCGAGGGCATCCTGAAACTGCTGCTGGAAGGCCTCCATAAGTATGAGAATCCTTCCTTTGTTGGAGAAAAGGTCTCTGATGATCTTCAGCTGGAGCTCGTGAACGTCCTTCCTGTCGTGAACCTCCCCGAGGTAAACGATCCTCGCCCCCTTCATCTCCTGCAGTATATCTTCGTACGAGGTTCTTTCGAAGAAGACAAAACCCTGGGAGAAGGCTATGAGGGTGAGCAGTAGCAGAAAAAGCATGTTGTATATTCTATAGCCCATGGGAACGTATCTGATCACCGGAACGGACACGGGAGTGGGAAAGACATTCATAACCTACAACCTCGCCTATGCTTTAAGGGAGAAAGGGGTAAAGGTGGGATGTTTCAAACCAGTGGAGACCTACGTAAGGGACATACCGGAGGATGGCAACCTGCTTGCCAAGGCGACGGGCCAGAAGGTTGATGAGGTGGTTCCGGTCAAGTTCAGACTCCCCCTATCTCCCTACGCAGCGACCATGGAGGAGGGTAAGAGTTTTTCCTTGGATGACCTAAGGGATAAGTTTGAGAAGCTGAAGCGTAAGTACGAGGTGGTTCTAGTCGAGGGTGCAGGGGGAGTAGCGGTCCCGATAGATAGGAACTACACCTACGCCGACCTTGCGAGGGACTGGGATCTCGAGGTGATAATTGTAGGGAGGGCCGGCCTCGGGACACTTAACCACACCTACCTCAGCTACTTCTACGCCAGGAAGAGGGGTCTGAAGATAAGGGCTATCGTTCTCAACGGCTTCAGCGGTGAGGATGCATCCGAAAGGACGAACCCGATCATAGTGGAGGAGATGATTGGGATAAAGCCTATCCAGATACCGAGGGTAGTAGGCCTGCTGCTACCGGCGGATGAGAGGAGGAAGCTACTTGAGCTTGTCGGGTTTTAAACCGAAGTAGAAGGCGACCTGCTCCGCAAGTCTCCTGAAATACGGAGCCGAGACCACGCCACCGTACAGCCTCTTCCCCTTAGGCTCGTCCACAACTATAACAGCCACGAACCTGGGATCGGAAGCCGGGAAGAACCCCGCAAAGTATGTAACCACCTTGTCCTTGGAGTACTTCCCGAGCTTGAGATCGAACTTCTGAGAGGTTCCCGTTTTGCCCGCTATGGTGAAGAACCTCGATCTCGCTTCCTTACCCGTCCCCCTCTCTACCACCTGGGTCAGAGTCTTCCTGAGCCATCTGAGCGTTCTCTCTGAAAATACTCTGTCCCTCAGGATCTCTTCCTCAGCCCTGTAGAGGGCTTTTCCCTCAGAGGAAATTACCTCCTTGATTATGTGTGGCTTGAGTATCCTGCCTGTTGCCAGCCCACCGAAGGCCACGGCTATGTTCAAGGTGTTCATAGCTATCCCCTGACCTATGGAGGAGTACAGTATGTTTGCAGGGTAGTCCAGGTCGGGTATCTGGGGGTTCGCCTCACCCGGGAATATGCCGAACCTTCTGTTCATGTGAAACCTCTCCAGGAGGTCCTCCACGTCCCGCTTGCTGAGAAAAGAAGCCACCTTTATCGTCCCAACGTTGGAAGAGTGAACAAGAACTTCCCTCAAGCTGATCCTGCCAAGCCTTCTCAAATCCCTGACGTACCTGTTGTAAACCTTTATTCTTCCCTTGCCCGTATCAACGCTGAACCTGGGAGATACGTAGCCCTTGTCCAGGGCGTAGCCTATAAAGAAGGGCTTCATTATAGACCCTGGCTCGAATACGTCCGTTACCGCGAAGTTCCTCCTATGATCGGGAGGATACCTAAGGAACCTGTTAGGGTCGAAGTAGGGGTAAGTTGCCAGACCGAGTATGTCTCCGTTGGAAAGGTCGAGAAGTATTATGGAGACCTTCTTAGGCTTCCACTTCCTGACTATATCGTCCCTTATCTTCTCGAGTATGTTCTGAACACCAGTGTCTATCGTGAGAAGAACGTCCTTCTCTTCCCCAAGCAGGCCTTTTAACGGATGGAGGTATATCTTACCAAGCCCACCGTTCAGATATATTAGGGCTTTCGAGAAACCCCCTCCGAGGTACCGGTTCAGAGCGTACTCCATTCCCTCCAGCCCTATCCCATCCGTTCCCACGAAGCCCAGAGTGTTGGAAGCGAGACTGCCGTTGGGATACACCCTCCTGTAGCCTTCCTGCAGTCCTACGTAGCTCGTGTTGCCCGTACTCCTTATCAGCCTCCTTATCTCATCCTTGAGCTCCCTGTCCACACCTGCCAGTATCCTCACCGGCCTGTTGCTGCCGGCCCTGATCCTCTTTCTTATCTCCTCCGCAGGAATACCCGTTATCCTCGAAAGCCCGGTTATAAAGGCCTCTTTGTTCCTTATGCGGCTCGTGTCCGGATGTGCGTAAACCGTAACCGTAGGTACGCTTAGGGCAAGCTCACGGCCGTTCGCATCCTGTATGCTTCCACGGTACAGGGGAATCTTTATAGAGATTACCCTATCGAAATTTTCCTCTATCTTCCTGGCTATGTCGCTGTCCCTAGTTACCTGGAGGTCCAGTATTCTGATGAGGACGAAGAAGAGCAGGAGGAGGAAGAGGGAGAATACAAAACCTAGCTTTCTATCAAACTTCCTCCTGAAGCCCCGCTCCAACCTTACATTATTTTACTGGTATCTGAAAACGCTCGGATTCAGGACATCGGGATACGCCCTCTCCATATCGTAGTCGAAGAGCTGTTTCCTTATCTTCTTAAGATCGTTCCTGTTAGGTTTGAAGGGGTAGCTCTTTATATCCGATACTGAGCTGTCTCCGAAGGGTCTGTTGCAGGCCACCTCGGTCGTCTTACCCCTGCATCCAGCCGTCATGAAGGGCTTTCCGCTCCAGAAGATCTCCTCGAAGACCTCCTTCGACACTCCCCAGTCTATTATCTGACCTTTTTCGTTGAAGTCCATGTAGTCGTATCTGGAGAGTCCGTTGTCTATAAGGTATCTCGCCATCTGGACCCTTCTGTACTGGGGAGCGGGACAGGGCTTTTCCTTCTCCATCAAGGAGCCTTCCTCAGGCCAGAAGGAGAAGAGGTGGGTCCTCGCACCAAGATCTCTTACCTTCTGTATGGTCTCCACCATCTCCTGCTCCGTCTCTCCGAGACCCACTATCAAATGGCACCCGGCGTATCCGTCCCCCATAACCTCAGCGCACCACTCAAGAACCTCCCAGTAGGTCTCCCATCTGTGGGGGCTGTTCATCGGTCTTCCCCTGAGCTTGTCGAAAATCTCCGGTGTTGCGGCATCGAGGGCCACCGTGAGTGTATCCGCCCCTAGCTTCTTGTAATCCTCTATATCCTCGTACCTCTGGCCCGTAGCGTTCATCAGGATAGATACAAAGAGCTGATCCCCAAGCTCCTCTATTACCCTCTTGAGCACGTACTTCGTATCCCTTATGGACCTTGGATGGGTAATCTGGGATATGCAGAGTCTCTCGGCGTGGCCCACCTTCTTGGTTCTCTCTATTATGTCCTCGAGCTTTACGGTAGGCCACTCGACCCTTATGAAATTCTTCTTAGAGTACTCCATATCCCTGGCCTTCTGGAGTCCACAGTAAGCGCATGTGGCGTGACACCCAGAGGGGTAAGTGAGAAGCGTATTTATACAGCTAAGCTTGGTGTTTCTATAAAACTGGCCCGGAATCAGGCCGAGGGTCATCGCGGCAGCCCAGCTTATCTGAAGGTACTCGGGACTTTCCTTCTGCTGGGTGAGGTCCTCCAGAACGAGCTTGTTCATGCCTTTACCTCCCAGGTAGTACTGAAGAAAGATTATATACCTTTTACCTTATCACAACCCAGACGTAGAGGTCCCCGGTTTTCGGATCAACCCACTCGTCCTCTATAACCGCATTTTTTATAAGCAGGGATCTAACCTCCTGTTCGGAGTAAGAGCTGAACTTCTTTTTATAGTACTGAAGCCTCTTGGTATCCACCTTCACCTCTACCTTGGTGAGCTCCGTTTTAACTATTAGCTCTATCTGTTTGGCAAGATCAGCGAGCGCTATCTGTTTAGCGAGTCTCCTCTGTTCGGCGTATCCCTTCCCAGGTATCTTCTTGGCTATACCGACCCCACCGAGAACACCGCCGTAGTTCGGGTTGTGGACCCATACGGGGAGTCCGTCCACTATAGGATACTTGGTTTTTGGGACGCTACCCTTGGCTAGCTTGAGGGGATACTTCTTATACTCAGGCTTTGGTTTCCTTGGGATGTGTACGGGACCTTCGTCCAAGGTCAGCTCTTTAGCAGGTTTTGTGGCCTCTACCTCAAGCTCCTCAAATGCTCTCTGGGCCTTCTGGATTTGCTCTTCTTTGGAAGGCGGAGGAACCTTCTTTACGCTTTCGGTCTTCTGGCCGCAGGAAAGGAGGAGAAGAAAGGCCAGGAGGGGCGAGAGCTTCTTCATAGGAGCTTCGCCTCCACTTCCGTTGGAGAGAAACGGAGCAGCTTCAGTTCGGGCATCCTCTCGATAGCGTTGGCTAGGTAAACGGTGTTCTCAAGGTAAATCACCTTGAACTTACCCAGACCGAGATCCTCGACCGACTGGACCCACGGGACCCTCTGAAGCTTCTCCTTTATAGAGAAGTTCTGGCTGGTGCTCCTTACACCTTTTACCACAACGGTTACTGTCTTCTTCTTGGAAGCCATGTATCTTTCGAGTTTGCCTATTACGTCAGAACCGAGTTTGCGCGCAAGGGCCTCCATCGCCTTGTACTGGGCATCCCTAATATTTGGCGCCCTGCCCATGGCGGATAGTGAACCTGAAGCTATTATCCTAACGCCCTGTCTGTCCCTTGCGAGAAGGTAGTAGTTGAGCCTCGCGGTTACCACGTTGAAGGTAGCCCTTATACCGTATCCTATATCCTGCCCCGTAGTGGTGGAGGGAACGAGCTCAACCTTACCCACTATCATGGCCCCGGAGAGAACCCTCGACATGTAAGCCCGGAGAGCTATGAACCTCCTCTGGGACACTATGCTCTCTATATCGTAAGGATTGACGTTAGGATTGCCGGCAAAGTCGTAAACCTTGAAGCCCTGCTGGTTCAGGATGTTGACGAGCTCTGTGGTCACCGGGTTCATCTCGTCGAGCTCCACGCCGTTCGGACTCTTGGTTATTATCAGGACGCTGAAGGCCGTGTCCCTAGAAATCAGACTTAGGGCTCTCTCTGCTTCGTTCGGATAGACGCAGCCCTTGATCTTAACCCTGACCATGTCGGCGAAGTTCTCTTCTTTTAGAACCTTTACGTCCCTTATGAAGCCTCCTACCTCGTTCTTTATCACCTCATCGAGGAGCCTGAAGTTCTGAACGATCGTCTTCACGCTGGTGGTAACTCCAAGAGCCTTCTCTATGGCATCCCACTTGGCTCTTGCGAGAGCCTCTGCCTTTGCCGAGGCCCTGTCTCCTTTTATAACTGAGGCCTCCCCTACTCCCACAGACTCTATGCACTTAACGTTCTTCCTGCTCTCAACGGGTTGGGTCTTTAAGACCGGAGTGGGAAGAGGGGCCTTTGGTATGGGTGGAGCGGTTGTCGTCGGAGCCTGCGGTGTAGGAGGGACCGATACTTCTACCTTAACGCCAGACACACAGCAGTAGTGGGGCTTTGGAGGAGGGACCGAGTGCTTCAACCAGCATCTCGGCCTTGGGCCCTGTATAGTGTTTGGCTTGACATAGGTCCAAGCCTTGCAGCGAGGATCTTTGTTACAGGCTTCCATGCACAACTTCGGGTCGGCGTAGGGAAGGTCGAAGCTCCTGTAGTCCATACCAGGCCTGTCGGTATCGGGCTCCATACCGGGGAGTATGCCCGCGGAGGTTGTGGTAGCGCACTTTATCCACTTGAACCCGTCGCAGAAGGATTGATTGCATATCTGTCCAGTGCTTATCACGTAGGTTGGGGAGTGGAGGCCTATGTCTGGATCCATCTCCCAGGCCTCTGCATGGGAGAAACCCATCCTTCTGCAGAACGCGTCCGCCGCACCCTTACCGCAGTTTGTACCCCAGGAATAGCACCAGTCCAGCCTGTAGCCGTTTATAGTTGGATAGTAGAAGACGCCCTCACCGGCCGGAGGTGCACCAGGAGGAGCCATCGTCTTGGGGGAGGGTGAAGCTTTCGGCGCTTTAGCAACCGCTCCGGCCCTGCAAACAACGGCAGCGTACTTCTCATTCATATTGGCGTCGTTCCACCACCCGTCTGGCCTGCCCGCACGGGCAAGCTCTATAGCTCCGTAGTTCTCATAAGTGCCGCCGTTGGGCTCCCCAGGTCCGAAGTTGGTGAAGTCGAGAGGGGTACCATCAACCCATCTCCATCTTCCTTCACTTCCCTCGTCGGTGAGGCCTATCCAAGCTCCATGCCATACCCTTTCGGGCCATGACACACCCCTCAGGAGGGCGAGTATCTTCATGTTCTCCTCTACACTGTGTATGGAAGCTATGCTCATGCCGTTAGCCCTGCAAGTTGCCTCGGCGGTGCTCCAACTGACCGGGCCTGCGAAGACTATCAAGGTGAAGGGTGGGTTGCTCAGACGTGTCAATTCAAGAGGCTGGGCGAAGGTGTAGAGAGAAAAGATAAGAAGGAGAAGAGAAAGCAAGAAACCCATATCTACCCTCCCTTAGAAGACCTTTTTAATGAAGCTTCCACCTTCGAGAGGTTTCCTCTCAACTATCTGTCCGAGCTTTACCCTCATTATCTGGTTCTTGTCCCCCTCTACGAAAGTCCAAGCCTTGTCGGTCTGCACCTGGTTGGATACCACCAGAGTAACCGGCAGCTTCACCTGATCGCAGGTCCTCCTTCCGCTAATGGGATCTTCGACCGCCTGGAACTCTATCACGTAGAACTCCTGGCCAGCCTGCACACCCTGTTTTGCCCCGACGTTTATCAGAGCATAGCGCTTGCTTCCGTCGGGCGCAGTCCTGAGCTGGATAATGTATCCCCTCAAGGGGAACAGCTTGGATATATCAGGTCTTATATCCTCTACAGCTTCCGCAACCGCCTTTTTTATCCCGCCTATTATGGAGTCGTAGCTGAACTGGGGTGTCTTCCCCATAACCTCCCTTCCGGAGACCCTCTTCGAGAGTACAACCTCCCCCGTCTCCGTGTCTATAACCTTTATGACAACGTCCACTATAACGTTCCAACCCTCCTGGGTTGAAGCTCCGGCCGAGAGAACGGAACCCCACCTGCCGAGAAGATTTTTTGCGGCTCCCTTCGCCTCCTCGAGGGAGACCCACTTCAGATTAACGTTGTTCACAGCTCCGGTGATTATGTACTTCACACCAGCGAGGCGGCCTATCTGCACGGCCGTGTTCGGATCAACCAGGCCTGACATCTGGAATTTCTGCTCCTCGAGAACCT
>WFPN01000278.1 GCA_015487535.1 Aquificaceae bacterium | reverse complement strand
TAGTCTCTGTAGAGAACCTCGAGGGCTCTTACCCCGAGGCCCTCGTCCGAGAGGAGGAGGTTTCCTATCCCCAGGACCACTACCATACCAGGAGCACACCGAAAACCAGCATCAGGGCCCCAACCAGCTTAGCGAGATTATCCCTCATCAGTGAACCTGCCACCATACCCGACAGGTGGAGCAGCGAGGTAGAGATGATGAAACCCAGCATATACGAGAGGGGAGATAGAGTAGCCGGCATCTCAATCCCGTGGAGATTCCCGTGAACAAGCCCTGAGAAGGCCACCACCGGCAGAGCCCAGTTCAGCGCAGCCTCTCCCTTCAGTAACAGCGATCCCATAGCTATAACGCTCAGAGCTACCCCGAGCTCTGCGAGGGGAGAGCCCAGTCCCCATATACCTAGGAAAGAACCAATTAAGGTGAAGCTGAGAAAGGTGAGCACAGGTATAAAAGCCCTCCTTCCAAGGGCGTAAGCCCCCCACATGCCTACCGCGACCGCAACCACAAGATGGTCTATGCCGAGTAGTGGATGTAGAAATCCCGAAGAGAAGGCATCTCCCCCGGTGTGTAGATGTCCGGGATGAGCTAGAACAACTCCAGCAAGCCCAAGGGTTCCGAGAAGGAGCTTCTTCATCTTAAAACCTCCTTACTTTATATCATCAAGATCTACAGGCCTTTCCTTGAAGAACTTGTACCCGTTGAACATAGAGGAGAGCTCACCGTTCTTCTTTATAGCCTCCTCCCTTACTACGAAGTAAACGTGTAGCACCGCAAAGATTATTATGAGCCATGCTATCCAGTGATGCCACATGTGGGTTGGGAACTCCCCTCCGAGAAACCACACTATCCACCCGAAGAGACTTGCCCAGAAGCCTGAAGGATTGGACATGCCGTACATACCGAAGCCCGTAACTATCATGAAGAGTATGGCTAGATAGACGAGAGGGTAAACTGTCCTAGCGCAGGCGTTCCTTATGTACTCGTGCCCCTCATCGTCCCTCATTATAAGCAGATACTTCAGGGTTATCTCCTTAAGTCCGACCCAGTAATTCCTCCTCCAGAAGGTTGGCAGAACTAGCCTGTCCCTCTTACTGAACAGGGCTATGAGGAGCCTGAAGATAAAGCTCGCAAGGAGAACGTAGCCCGCTATGAAATGAACCTTACGTATAAAGCCCATGGTGAGCCCCTCTTCGTAGGCGTAGGTGGCTTCAACTCCCGTGGGTCCCGAAAAGAAAGCCCTGCCTATGTATAGTCCGGTCACAAAGAGGGTTATTATCGTCAGGAAGTTCACCCAGTGCCATATCCTCAGACCCAGGCTGAAGATGTATATCTTCTTAGCCTCCTCTATTCTCATAGCTCACCTCCCTTCAGCAGGCGGGAAGTCCGCCCTGAACCTTAACCTCAACTATCTCCTTCCCCTCCGTATCGTAGAGGTGTGTGGAGCAGGCCAGACACGGATCGAAGGAGTGTATCCCCTTCAGGACCTCAACCGGCTTTTCGGGGATCTTCACAACGGTGTCCTTCATACACTCCTCAAAAGCTCCCTGCTGTCCCATAGGATCTCTGGGGGAGCCGTTCCAGGTGGTGGGAACTACGCACTGGTAGTTCTCTATCTTACCGTCCTTTATAACTACCCAGTGTCCGAGAGCCCCCCTCGGGGCTTCCGTTATGCCGACTCCCTTCGCCTCCTTAGGCCACTTCTGGGGCTCCCACTTCTCCATGTTGGCTACAGCTGTATCGCCGGCCTTTATGTTCTCTATGAGCTTCTTAAAGAAGTAGAGGTTTGCTGCGACCCCGACCTGAGCTTCAAGACCTCTGGCCGCTGTCCTGCCGACCGTGGTCGGTAGCCAGACGTGGGGAGGCAGTCCAAGTACCTTCGAGACGGTGTCTATCTGGTTCACGATCATCTCGTCCATCCACGACGGCTTCACGTGTCCCTGCTTTACGGCGGTGTAGGTTATTATGTACCTCGCAAGGGGGCCGACCTCACAGGGCTTTCCTCTCCATCTAGGGGACTTGAGCCAGGAGTACTTGCCCTGCTCGTCAAGATACTTCCAGTGGGTCTTGGTTCCCTCCTTCGGTCCTGTGTAGTTGGGCTCCGTTATTCCCTCCCATGGATGCAATCCTTTAGACTCGTCGGGATACTTATACCAGGAGTGGGCCACAAACTCCTGAATAACCTCAGGGTCGGTGAAATCCTTACCTACCATCGGGTGGTACTTGGCCTTATCTATCCCCTTGGCGAAGTCCTCAACGACGCCGTTCGAGTGGTAGAGGATCTTGTTGTGGTAATCCCCTCCCTTTATATCCTCGTAAGGCTCGCCGGGGAACTCCCCGTAACCAAGAACCCTCTTCTTGGCAAGACCTCCTCCGTAAGTCCAACCCTTCTGAACGTATATGTGCCCTATAGCTAGAAGGTCCACGAGATAGAAGAGGTTGATCGCTTCTGCCTGGGTGTATATGGCGTCTTCGACCACAGCCAGCTTCTCGGCGTTTATGGGTGCGTTCATATCGTCCATAGAGATGGAGCACATCATGCCCCCCACTATGTAGTGGGGATGGGGGTTCTTCCCTCCAAAAACAACCTGTGGTATAAAGAGCTCCCTCTGGACGTCGAGCATGTTCAGGTAGTGGGCGACTGCCATCAGATGAACTTCCGGAGGAAGCAGTTTGTAATCGGGATGGTCCCACCAGTGGGCGGCGAATATGCCGAGCTGTCCGCTCTCGACCAGCTTCTTAACCTTCTCCTGGAAGGTTCTAAAGTAACCCGGGGTCGCTTTCGGGAACTTCTTAGGATAAGCTCTGTGCCCTAACGGGTCAGGCATAAGCTCTGCGATGACTCCGTACTTCTCCAGGAGCTTGTTCTGGAGGGCCGCCGTCGCTACCGGATCGGCCTTCAGAGCCTCCAGCGGAGAGACCCAGTCCAAGGCGTGGAGGTGGTAGAAGTGGACCAGATGATCGTGTGCCTGAAGGGTCCCGTACATTATGTTCCTTATGTAGTTAGCGTTCTTGGGTATCTTTATCCCAAGTGCATCCTCGACGCATCTAACCGAGGCGTAGGCGTGTATGGAGGTACATACCCCGCATATCCTCTGGGTGAAAGCCCACGCGTCCCTCGGGTCTCTGCCCCTCAGTATTAGCTCTATACCTCTCCACATCGTTCCTGCGGAGACCGCATCCTTAACCCTGCCTGTTCTCTCATCGACTATCAGTTCGATCCTCAGATGTCCTTCAATCCTGGTTACGGGATCGACAACCACCCTCTTCATGGCTTACTCCTCCTTCTTTCCAGAGTTCCTCAGCTTTGAAGCAACGCCGTGGACTATGGCTCCTCCCACGGCTGCCGCAGCTATGGTTGCTCCTACCTTGTCCGCGTCTGCCTCCTGCTTGGGAACGGGTATGTTGGTGAGCCTTTCGTAGAAGGGGCCGTTGTCCCAAAAGTCCTTCTCCGAACAACCTATGCATCCGTGGCCCGCCTGTATGGGATAGGAGAGGCCGTTGTACCATCTTATGCTTCCACACTGATTGTAGGTTGTGGGGCCCCTGCATCCCATCTTGTACAAGCACCAGCCTTTCTTTGCTGCATCGTCATCGAAGCGCTCCACGAACTGACCGGCGTTGAAGAAGGCCCTTCTGTAACAGGTATCGTGTATCCTGTTGCCGTAGAACATCTTGGGCCTGCCCTGGGAGTCGAGGGGAGGTATCCTGTCGAAGAGCACCATGTACATAACCACACCGGTCATAACCTCCGCTATGGGTGGGCATCCGGGAACCTTGATGATGGGTTTGTTGGTTATGACCCTGTCCACTGGAACCGCGGTAGTAGGGTTTGGCTTGGCCGCCTGGACGCATCCCCAGGAGGCACAGGACCCCCAGGCTATTATTGCTTTAGCACCCTCGGCGGACTCCTTGAGATGTTCCAGAAAGGGCTTCCCTGCCACTATGCAGTACATACCATCCTCACCGAGGGGTGGGTTTCCCTCAACCGCAAGTATGTAGTTTCCCCAGTACTCCTTCATTATCTTCTTCCTGTGTTCCTCAAGCGGTTCTCCCGCGGCGGCGGAAAGGGTATCATCGTACTCAAGGGAGATCATGGAGAGGACGACGTCCGAGGCCAGGGGAGTGGCAGACCTTATGAAGGACTCGCTGCAACACGTGCACTCGAGCCCGTGTATCCATATAACTGGGACCCTCGGCTTCGTCTCCATAGCTCTGACTACGGTAGGCACCATCGTGGGCGCGAGCCCCATCATCCCCGTTATGGTTGTCGCGAACTTTATAAAATCCCTCCGGCTCACCCCGTGCCTTTTGAAAGTTTCCCAGAAGGTCTCCATGTCCAACCTCCTTAATGAATAATCATTCAATAATTTGACATACATCATATAGACCTGTCAAGGTAAATTTTCTAATAGACCCTATAAGGGGGGTTTATATAAGAACTACCCTGTTCTTCCCCTCGAGCTTCGCCCTGTACATAGCCCTATCTACCCTTTCGAACACGTCTATGTAATCCTCTCCCTCCCTGTACCCGGTAACGCCTACACTTATCGTAACCTTAACGCCTTCCAGGTTGCTCTCCTCGACCTTACCCCTTATCCTCTCGGCTACCCGGGCGGCCTCGACAGGTCTCGTCTCAGGCAGGACCACGAGAAACTCCTCTCCCCCGAACCTTCCTATACAGTCTGTGGAGCGTAGCTCTCTTCTTATGAGGTTGGCCACCATCCTCAGCACCCTGTCACCCTTCTGGTGGCCGTAGGTATCGTTTATCTGCTTGAAGTTGTCCATGTCTATGAAGAGAACCGATAGGGGTTTTTTATACCTTTTCGCCCTGTTTATCTCGAAAGCGAGGATCTCTTCTATCTTCCTCCTGTTGAAAACGCCCGTAAGGCTGTCTATATCCGCAAGGAACTTGAGCTCCCTGATTATGTCACCTACGTACTTGTCTATGTACATCTCCATGTATAGGTCCTCGTCGAGCTTACTGCCCACAAGCAGGTGGTAGGCTTCTCCATCGTGCTCATGAAAGGAGTAAGCCTTTCCTTCACTTTCAAGGTTCTTTATAGGGCAGAACTCTTTCCCGAAGACCTCCCAGCAGGGCCTGTCAAGGCCGTGGGTGAGCTCGTAGCACTTCTCACCGTTCCCTGTGAACACCTTTTCGGCCTCTTCGTTCATCAGGATGACCTCGTAGGAAGAGTTCACCACCACGGTAGGAAAAGGTAGCTTGTTTATGTAAAGAAAGAGGCCCTCCTTCTTAAGGCACTCCGAAAGATCCATGTCCCCTCCTCCTGTATAATTTTCATCCAAGCAAATATTTTCACCCAGTCTGTAAAAGGGGTTTTCAACTGATCCTTATACAAATATTAGAAAAACTTATAAACTAAGCCTTCAGGGCGTTCCATATGTTGAGGGAGACATCATCAACGTACTCCATGAGGGGTTTCTCAAGAACGCCTTCACCGTGAAGGAAAACTATCCCCCCCATAGGTCCCATAACCGTTACAAAGGCGGGAAAAAAGTCCTGGTTCCTGAGCTCCCCTTCCTCAACCCCTTTGGAAAGCAGGATCATAACCTCCGTAACTACCTCCCCCACACAGGCGAAACCTTCACATCCCTCCTTGAAAACCTCCCTGTTCGCAAGGAAAACCCTCAGGAAGTAGTCTATCAGCTCCGGCTCCTTAAGGGATATCTCAAAGAAGCTCTTCACCAGCTTCCTTATCTTCTCCTTCGTGGGTATCTCCTCCTCGTTTATTGCCCTGAGCCTCTGGGCAACCCAGCTGCTTACGGTCAGCATCACCTCCTTTGCGAGCTCCTCCTTAGACTCGAAGTAGTTGTACAGGTTCCCAACGCTCATGTTGAGCTCTCTCGCTATGTCGGGCATCGTGGTGTTGTAGTATCCGTTCTGGGCAAAGAGTCTGCAGGCTGTCCTTATTATCTGGAGCTTCTTCTCCTCCTTTAGCTTCTCTTTCAGGCTCCTCCTTGCCACCTCTATCCTACCCTGAGCTTCCTCTTGGATTTTATAAATTCTATCCACTCATCGAGGCCTTCGCCTGTCTTTGAGGATACCTTTATTACGTCCAGCCTGGGATTTACCTTCCTCGCCGATTTAATTGCCCTCTCCACATCGAAGTCCATGTAAGGTAAGAGGTCTATCTTAGTTATCAGCATCAGCTCCGCGCTCCTGAACATGACCGGATACTTCTCGGGCTTGTCGTCCCCCTCCGTAGTCGAGAGCAAGACCACGTTCACGTGGGCCCCCACGTCGTAGCTTGCAGGACACACCAGGTTACCCACGTTCTCTATGAAGACGAGGTCGAGCTCATCTAAGGGAAGATTGTGTATGCCTTCGTGGACCATGAAGGCGTCGAGGTGGCAGGCCTGCCCGGTCGTTATCTGGTAAGCCGGGGCGCCCTTTGCCTTTATCCTCTCGGCGTCCCTGTTTGTCTCCAGGTCTCCCTCTATCACTCCTACCTTAAGCTCTTCTCTCAGGAGCTCTATGGTCTTCTCTAATAGGGTCGTCTTCCCTGCTCCGGGAGAGCTCATCAGGTTTACAGCGAGGATACCGTGCTCTTCGAAGTGTTCCCTGTTGGATTCCGCCTGTCTATCGTTGGCGTCCAGTATCTTCGTGAGAACCTCAACGGTCTTTCTGTTGCCGAGCTCTGGGTTCTGATGATGATGATGTTCGTGTCCGTGATCGTGATCTGTTATAGAGCATCCGCAGTCTCTGCACATGGCTGAACCTCCCTATGGAGTCTAAATTAACTCAGTCCGTTTTTATACGCCACACAGTTACTCTATTAT
>WFPN01000277.1 GCA_015487535.1 Aquificaceae bacterium | reverse complement strand
AGCTGGCCACCTCCGAGGATACCTACGTTCATTCCTCTATCCTCATATTAAGGACCTTTTCCTTCAGCTTATCCCTGTACTCTTTCAGCTTCTCCGACAGCTCGGGGTACTTGATGGAGAGTATCCTGACGGCCAGCAGGCCGGCGTTTTTAGAGTTGCCTATGGCTACCGTCGCCACTGGGACCCCGGCCGGCATCTGGACTATGGAGTACAGCGAATCGAGGCCCGAAAGATGCTTGGAGGGAACGGGAACACCTATCACCGGGAGCGTTGTTAGGGAAGCCACCATACCGGGCAGGTGTGCGGCTCCGCCCGCGCCGGCTATTATGACCTCTATACCCCTCTCTTCAGCACTCTTCGCATACTCGAACATGAGTTCTGGCGTCCTGTGGGCCGAGACCACCCTGTTCTCGTGAGGGACACCGAACTCTTTAAGTACCTCGGAGGCCCCCTTCATGTGTTCCCAGTCGGAGATGCTCCCCATTATTACGCCTACGAGCGGTTTTTCCATAGGAAAATTATATCCCGTGAGGTTCGAGGACTTTAAAAAGGAGGTAGAGGATATCAGAAAGCTATCCGAAGGCTGGAGAGGGATAGTTTACAGGGCCAGATGGAGGGGCGAGGATGTATCTATAAAGGTGGCTAAGAGCCCGGAGGTGGTAAAGGCCATACAGAAGGAGGCCCAGATCCTGGAGAGGCTGAAGGGTATGGAGATGTTCCCTCAGATCCTTACTAAGGGTGAGGACTTCTTCGTTTACAGGTTCATAGAGGGAGAGCCTTACGGACAGCTCGACCTAGGTCGGGAAGAGGAGAAGAGGATCCTGAGAGAGATTTTAAGGGCAGCGTACCTACTCGACAGGCTCGGTATAAAGAGGGACGAGTTTGCAAAGATAGACAAGAACGTCCTTATAGGAAAGGAAGGACAGGTATATATATTGGACTTCGAGAGGGGAGGTTTCAAGAAAAGACCCTCCAATCTTACCCAGTTTCTGCAGCTCCTGGTGAGAAAGGGCTACCTCTACATCGAGGAGGCGAAGGAACTGGGCAGAAGGTACGCCCAGGACATGGAGGGAGTGTTTGAGGAGGTGTTACAGAGGTTAAAATAAACGGGTGGAGCTGCTTGAGGGCGTCGATTTATCGAGGCTGACGAGTATAAGGATCGGGGGAAGGGCAAGGTACCTCGCGGTGCCTACAGATGTTGAAGACCTATCCAATGTGGTCCAGATGAGCAGGGAGAAAGACCTGCCCCTGTTCATCTTGGGGGGTGGCTCGAACACGATATTTGGAGACGTGGAGGGGTTCGTCGTCAGCCTTGAGAGGCTGAGGGGGATCAGGGTAATGGAGGAGAACGGGAGCTTCCTTGTCGAGGCCCTGGCCGGGACTCCCCTGAAGGAGATAACGGGCCTTGCCCTTAAAGAGAACCTCGAGGGTATCTACAGGCTCCTCGGGTTCCCCGCCACTGTCGGTGGTGCTGTTGCCATGAACGCGGGGGCCTTCGGCGTTGAGATAAAGGACTTTATCATGGAGGTAACCTACCTGGACTGGTTTGGAGAGATTAGGAGGATTGCAAGAGAAGAGTTAGAGTTCTCTTACCGTAGCTCCCCTTTTCCGAGGAAGGGGATAGTGGTGTCCTGCCTTTTCAAGCTCAGGAGAAGTAGGGAACCTGTATCGGAGGACTACAACAGGATAAGGCGTTTGAGGAGGAGCACACAACCCATAAACGTTCCCACGAGCGGCTCTACCTTCAAGAACCCGCTCCCACATAAGGCGGGGGAACTGCTCGAGAGGGTCGGCATGAAAGGGTATAGGCTGGGCGGGGTCGCCTTCTCTGAAAAGCACTCCAACTTCCTCGTGAACTTGGGTGAGGGGAGTGTGGAGGAGGTGAAGGCTCTTATAGAGGAAGCAAAGAGGAGGGTTTACGAGGAGTTCGGTATAGACCTCGAGGAGGAGGTGCGTCTGGTTGAGGATAGCGGTTCTGATGGGTGGAAGGTCCTCTGAAAGGGAGATATCCCTCAAGACGGGGAGGGCCGTTTCCAAGGCTCTTAGGGAGCTGGGGCACGAGGTAATAGAGCTGGATTTAACTGAAGATCTACCTTGCAGGCTGCTCGAACTGAAACCCGATAAGGTCTTTATAGCTCTACACGGGCCTTACGGTGAGGACGGCAGGGTCCAGGGCCTCTTGGACATCTTGGGTATCCCGTACACGGGTTCCGGCGTTCTCGGAAGCGCCATAGCTATGGACAAGGATATAACCAAGAGGCTCCTTAGATCGGAAGGGCTTCCAACTCCGGACTGGGTCTGCGTGAGGAAGAATGAGGGTATCCCAAAGTGGGAGAGTTTCCCTGCGGTGGTGAAGCCCGCCGACCAGGGGTCGAGCGTTGGTCTGAAAGTTGTAAATGACCTTTACAGCCTTGAGAATTCTGTTAAAGAACTCTTTCAAATAACCGAAAAGGTTCTCATAGAGTCCTTCGTCGAAGGAAGGGATATGACGGTAGGCGTGCTGAAGGGAAGAGCGCTTCCTGTAATAGAGGTCAGGCCGAAGAAGGGCATATACGATTACGAGAGCAAGTACACCAAGGGTGCAACCGAGTATATCTTCCTGGAAGACGAAGACCTATCTAAAAGGCTCCAGGATATGGCGCTCAAGGTTCACATGTTGTTAGAACTAAAGGACATGTCGAGGATAGACTTCAGGGTGGATACGAAGGGCAACCCCTACATACTGGAGGTGAACACTATCCCGGGAATGACCGAACTTAGCCTGCTCCCCATGGCCTGCAAGAAGGCGGGAATAGACTTTAAGGAGCTTTTGTCTATAATACTAAGCTAAGCTTTGGAGGGAGTTGTGAAAAAAAAACGCTTGAGGGAGAAGAGGGCAAGGAAGCTCTTCTCAGCCCTTCTCTTCTCCTCGTGGATAAGCTTCATGGCTTTAGCCGGCTTCTTTATACCCTCCTTCCTAGTTCAGTTTCCCCTCTTCCAAGTCAAGCGTGTAGAGGTTAACGGTAACTACAGGATACCTTTTGAGGATATAAAGGGGGCGGTTGAGGAGCTTAGCATGAACCTTATGAAGCTGAAGGGCTCTGAGCTTGAAAACCTCTTGAACGCCAAGTTTGGAAACAGGATAAAAGAGGTGAGGCTCGAGAAAAGGTTCACCAGTCAGGGTATAGTCCTTAAGGTGAGTGTTGAGGAGAGGCGACCCGTGGCAAGATTGAGCCTGGGAGGAAGTTATAGGCTTATGGATAAGGAGGGGGTCATCTTCAAGCCCATCAAAGACGAAGGTAAAGACCTCGTGGAGATAAGGACCTACGACGTAGATGTGCTGGAAGAGGGATTTTCCAAACTGTACGAGCAGGTTCTCGGCATCGGGCTTCCGCTGAAAAGGGTTCTCGTTAAGAGGGACAGGATAATTTTGGAGCTCAGAGGTAAGAGCGTTATCCTTCCACCCATAGAATCCTTACCCGATAACTTATCGGAACGTTTGCGTATGATTTATAATGTTCCCCAGGAAAAAGTTGATTTGAGGTACGACAGATTTATCTTAGTAAGAAATTAGAGGTGGGATGAGAACGGTTGCTTCTATAGATATAGGAACAGATAAGATCGTTGCACTTATCGGGGAGGTCGATTCCTACGGAGACATTCATATTATAGGCGTCGGTGAGTCCAAGTCCAGGGGTATAGACAAGGGTTCCATCACTAGGCTCGGTGTGGCGGCCAGGGCTATAGCCACCGCCGTTAGGGAAGCGGAGGAGATGTCGGGCCAGAAGGTTACCGATGTGGTGATAAACGTATCGGGCCCGAACTTGAAGAGCCAGAACGAGGTGGGTACAACGAGCGTCTCCCCGAGTCCCGTGGAGGTCGAGGAGGAACACATAAAACGCCTCCTCGACATGAGCATAGCTAAGGGGAAGGAGGACGGGTTCGAGATAATCCACGCTATACCCCGCAGATACACCCTCGATGATCAGGAGGGTATAGAGGATCCTATAGGACTTATAGGATCTAAGCTCGCGGCCCAGGTCCACATAGTTAAGGTGGGTACCACGCTGAGCAGGAACCTGGAGAAGGCGGTCACCTCGGCCGGTTTCGAGCCGGTATCCAAGGTCGTGAGTGCTCTGGCATCGGCACGGGCCGTCCTCAGGGAGGAGGAGAAAGAGGACGGTGTTCTCCTCATAGACATGGGGGCCGGTCTTACGGATTTCGTGCTCTTCCTCGAGGGACATCCGGTCATAACCGGATCCATCCCGTTCGCAGGTAATGTGATAACCAAGGATATAAGCTTTTTCATGAAGGTGGATCACGAGGAGGCTGAGAGGATAAAGAAGGAGGAGGGCGTTGCCCTCGTGGATATGGTCAAAGAAGGGGACGTGCTGAAGATAAAACCGAGAGGAGAGACGAGGGAACTCTCCATAGAGAAGTT
>WFPN01000276.1 GCA_015487535.1 Aquificaceae bacterium | reverse complement strand
GTAACCGCACCCTGCCCACCTATTGCGGGCATCCTGACGTTGATCCTCCTTCTCTTAGGCTGGCTCATAGCAGACCCTCCTCTTTCTTCCTCTGTATGACCTCCTTGGCCTCGTCGGTCATGTATTCGAAGAACTTGAACCTCTCCTTGTCGGTCCTCCTCATCTCCTCGAGGCCGTCGTCGGAGTTGAGACCTATCTCAAGGATGCAGGGAGTGTAAAGGTGAATGTATGTAGGGCCTACCTCTCTGGCCACGTATATGGCCTGCTTTATAACCTTCTCAACCTTCTTGGGAGAGGAAACGGTCATTCTAACAACGTAGTGACATCCAGAGTCTATGGCCAGTTGCCACATGGGAACCTTGTCCCACTGCTTGCCCTTGGGAGCCATCTTGAAGACGTGCCCCTTAACGGTCATTCCGCTCTCCTGTCCTCCCGTGTTGGCGTAGACCTCGTTGTCAAAGCATATGGTCGTGATCTTCTCCTGCCTGAAGAAGGACTGGAGAGTCATGTCGAGGCCTATATCGACGGTAGCACCGTCTCCGGCAAGAACCACAACGTCCTTAACCTTGTCGGGGAACCTCCACTCGAGAACCCTCTTTATCCCGGAAGCGACAGCGTTCTGGTTTCCGAAGAGGGAGTGGACCGTGTGGAGGGCTATGTGTGGGAAGACGAGGGATGTGCATCCCGTGGAGTTTACGATTATCGTGTCCTCTGGGTTTGGAAGGGAGGCGAGAATGTATCTGAAGGCCGCCGACTCAGGGCATCCAGCACAGAGGGAGTGCTCCTCTATGAGCTCCTTGGCGTAGGGGAGGTCCATAACCCCCCTCTTGGGGTTGCCCCAGGTGGCCTTCTCCTCGAGGTCTATGACCTCGGGAGGCATGAACTCTTTAAGGTCCTCGTTTATCTTGAAGATCTTATACGACATGCTTCACCTCCTTTCCAAGGAATTGGAGAATTTCCTTGACTATAAACTCGGGAGGCATCGTCATTCCGCCCGCAACCCTCGGAGAACCTATGACAGGAACGTCCAGGTTCCCGTAGAGGGCACGTCTTACCTCCCTCTCGAGCCATCCTATAACGTTGAACTCGGGAACGAAAACGTATTTGGCGCCCCTGAGGGCCTCTATCAGCTCCTGAGTCGGGAAGGGTCTTATGGTCTTGAGCCTGACGACCCTAGCCTTTATACCCTCTTCGTGCAGGAGCATTAGAGTTGCCTCTTTGGCCTGAGCTGCGGCTGTTCCGGAAGCGACAAAGACTATATCCGCTTCGGGGTCGCCGAACTCCTCTATAAGACCTCTAAGGTAGTGTTTGGCGTAGGGTCTGGATCTCTCTATGGCGGCCCTAACCTCGAACTGCCAGCTGGTGTGGGCTGCGTAGGATATGTAGTTGGACTTCATAACGTAGGGGTCTCTCAGGAACCTACCTGGTGCCATTTCCATGTCGAGGGGAACCATTGGAGACTTGTATGGGTTGTAGGGCGGTAGAGCTATGTCGTCCGGAGGGAGCATGACAGCTTCCCTCGTGTGGGATATGAAGAAACCGTCTATCGCGGTTATCAGGGGAACGTGGACATCAGGCTGTTCCGCCACCACGAAGCCCGCCAGTATCATGTCAAAGAGTTCCTGAGCGTTCTCCGCGTGCCAGATCATGCATCCTGTATCCAGCAGGAAGGACATCTCCAGGTTGTCGGGCTGTATGCTGAGGGGGGAGTTCACACCTCTCGCCATCAGAACGAGCTGTATGGGGAGCCTGGATCCCGCCCACATGGGGAAGTTCTCCATGGCCCTCAGAGTTCCAGGTCCCGAGGTTGTGGTGATGGACCTCGCACCGGCCATGGCGCAGCCCGCTATCTCGGACATGACTCCGAACTCTGACTCACCTCTGAAATAGACTCCGACGTACCCTTCTACCCAAAGCTCCCCTATCAGATGCGCGGCTTCGGACTGGGGGGTTATTGGGTAGGAGACCGAGGCGTCCACGCTTGCTCTCTTGACAGCTTCTTTGACCACTTCCGATCCTGTCATGAACTGCTTCTCTCTGGGAGCTTCGAAGAGAAGGTAATCGGGAGAAACGACCCTCTGCCCTGCTCTATTGTATTGAACGTGCTCTGTCTTCTGCATCACTGCACCTCCTTAAAAAGCTCTTCTAAATTTAGTTCAAAATCCATTAAAAGACAGGATTTTACCTTACAGTTTTCATAACCGAAAGAGCACACATCGTAACCATCACCTTTAAGTGAGAATATCTCGATGGCCTTCTCACCGGGGAAAATCAGCCAGAGCTCTTTAACTCCGAATCTTGCATAGATTCTCTTCTTGTCTTCGGTATCCTTCTTGAGCGTGGAAGGAGAAATAACCTCCACAACCAGATCCGGAGCACCGAATATACCTCTGTTCTGAACTATGTCCGATCTTTCCTTTGACACGAACACGAGATCCGGCTGAACCACGTTGGTATCCGAGAGGATCACGTCTATCGGCGACACAAAGACCTCGCCGAGGGACTTTTTCTCCACGAACTCGCTCATCAACCTAAAGAGCCTGCCAACAATCCTCTGATGTGTTACACTCGGAGCGGGCATTTCGATAAGTTCACCCTCTATGATCTCGTATCTCTTGTCATCTTCGAGCTTAAGATAGTCATCGTAGGTCCAGACCTTGGTCTGGGTAGCCATCACTTGCCCAGCTCCTTCTTAACCTCTTCGGCGACCCTTATGAACTTCTCAAGTTCCTCGACGTGCTGATCCCTTAAAGTTATCATCGCATCCTCGTGTCCCGAGTTACCACACATCGCTATCGTGAAGCAGTCGGTCTCGGCCCTTATTATCTTCAGGGCAACGTTCGCGTAGTGGCAATGAACTCCAACGAATATGCAGGCCTTTATGTTGTTGTGCCATATAGTGAGGTTCGGGTGGTTGGGGTTTATCTCCTTCTCTGGGTCGATCTTAGGATACTTGGGCCTGTAGTCGTACATGGGTATGATCTTGGCTCCCAGGGTCTCGGCTATCTTCCTCACGAGCTTTGCCTTCTCCTTCGCTTCCTCGTTCCAGGCGTAGAGAACCTGGGGCCCCGGGAATATGGTTGGGTTTTCCCTGGTGAGCATCGCTTTGGCCGCCTCCCTCATAGCGATCTCCTCGTCCACTATCTCGTTAAATAGAAGAGCCTTACCGGGAGGCGGTGTCAGTATCCCCTCATACATAGCGACGGGATAGGGTGAGTATCCCGACGGTCCAAGCTTAGCCATAGTCTACCTCCTGAGATTTATCTGACTCCCGCAACGTCCCTGTTCTCCGCGTAAACCATCTCTATGGAGTCTCTCTTGAGAAGATTCGAGCACACGTAAACGCATAGGGCGCATCCCTTGCACCTTTCCGTCATGACGTAGGCGTGATGTCCATCATCTGTGTACATCAGTGTGTTGGGTTCCGGACAGAAGAGGGTGCACTGCTTACAGTTGTATTTTGTGCATTCGTCCCGTATTACTTGAGCGACATAATACATTCTCCTGCCTCCTCATGAGCGGTTGTGTTAAACAATATAAGAAAATCCTTATAGGAAAACAAGAGCTTACCTATGATATAGGTTAGATATGGACAGGCTCTACAACTGGCTGATCCTAAGATCTATCAAGGGCCTAGGGGAAAGGAGTATAAAGAAGCTCTGGGAAACGTTCGGGAGTGCGGAGGCCATCCTGAATGCGGACCCCGAGGAGCTTGAGAGCTTGCTGGGAAGCAAAAGGGCAGAGGCTCTCATACAGAGGGAAGGCGTTAAGGAAGGGCATATAATCAGCCTTTTGAAGAGGGTGGAAGAGGAGAACATAAGTTTCCTCACATTGGAAGACGAGCTGTATCCGAAGAGACTGAAAGATATACCGGATCCCCCGCCGGTCCTCTTTTACAGGGGAAAGCTAAAACAGGTTCCTCTCTTCGGTCTGGTTGGTCCGCGCAAGCCCACGGGTTACTCCTTGATATGGACTGAGAGGTTTGTAGTGGAGGGGGTAAGGTCCGGATGGGGAGTGGTCTCTGGAGGAGCTTCTGGGATAGATTCGAAGGCACATATGACCGCCGTTGAAAACGGGGGTTATACCGTTTGTATCCTTGGGTTCGGAATTTTAAAAGCTGCCGATCCTCTTTTTAGGAGGGTAGAAAAATCAAACAACGTTTTAATAAGTGAGTTCGATCCCGAGGAGAGAGGAAGCAAGTTTACCTTTCCCAAAAGGAACAGGTTGATAGCTGCCTTTTCTGAATTCATCGTTGTGCCGGAGGCGGGTGCTAAGAGCGGTGCTCTCATAACTGCGAACTACGCTCGAAGTTACGGCAGGAAGGTTTACGTCCACATAGGCATGGGAAGTTCTCAAAGCTGGGAGGGTTGCTATACGCTCTTGAAGGAGGGGACGGCAGATCTTGTAAAGGGCCCGGAGGATATATTTGACACCTCCGGCGAGATGGATGAGCTCGCCGAGTTTCTCAAGACTCCAAGATCCCTTGAGGAGATCGCCTCTTTCCTCGGTAAAGGTTCTGGTGATACCCTCTCCCTGCTCACCAAACTCGAGATGGAGGGCAGGATCAGGAGGGTGGGACCCTTTTACAGCTCCTGTTAAAATGAGATAACTGATGGGTCAGTCAGTATCCCTAGGCAGAGGAGAGCTCATAATCCACACACTGATAGTTATGGCCGGGGCGTTTATGGCGATACTCGATACCACGATCGTGGATATAGCCCTCCCGAAGATGATAGCGCCTCTCAAGACGGATCTTTACGGGATACAGTGGGTAGTCACCGCTTACATGATAGCCGCTGCAGTCACGCTCCCTCTGATAGAGTGGCTCGAAAAACTGACCGGACTGAAGGCAATGTATGTTTTTGGCATATCTCTTTTCGCCCTTTCGAGCTACCTATGCGGGATCTCTACAGAGCTCTACCAGATGGTTGTGTTCCGCTCCATTCAGGGCTTTGCAGAGGCCCTGATAATAGTGTCGGCTCAGGCGATCCTCTTCACGATTTACCCTCCGGAGCAGAAGGGAGTAGCTATGGGCGTGTTCGGTCTCGGGGCCTCCTTCGCCCCTGCGGTGGGTCCCACACTTGGGGGATGGCTCACCGAACACATGAACTGGAACTGGATATTCTTCATAAACGTTCCCGTGGGGATAATCCTCACCTCTGCCTCTATCTTCTTCCTTAAGGAGGTTTCTCCAGAAAGGAAGCTCCTGCCCTTCAACCTGATCTCCTTTACCTTCATATCGATCGCCACAGTGAGCACACTAGTCGTACTCTCGAAGGGTCAGCAACTGGGATGGTTTACTTCCAACTTCATCTCCTTTCTCACGCTGCTTGCAATCGTGAGCTACGTACTCTACCTGGTTTCGGATCTCACCTCCAGAAACAGGCTTATAGATCTCTCCGTGTTCAGGAAGGTGAACTTCAGCGTATCTTTCCTCGTTTTCATGCTGGTTTTAGGCTTT
>WFPN01000275.1 GCA_015487535.1 Aquificaceae bacterium | reverse complement strand
GAGCTGTGGGGGTCTCTGAAGGATTGGTAGAGCTTAAGAGCGTTGGGATCACCACCCACTATCTCCCTCAAAGCCTGGAACTCGGTTCCCAACGATAGTCCAAAGCCGAAGAAGAAGATACGTAGCTGTGTTATTATCTCCCTGTGCAGGCTCGAGAGGGTTTGGCTTATGAACATCCAGCCCAGACCGTATTTCCTCGTTGTCCTCACGGCGTCCAAGAGAGAGGCTCTTACACTCTCCAGTTTCTCGTTATCTATCCTCTCACGCGGTGCAAGCCTGTGAGCTTCGTCCAGGACAACGAGCGTGTTCAGGGAGCGATTACCTCTGTAAGCACTTTCGGCCGAAGCCCTCAGCCCGTCAAGAAGCCGTTTTATAACTATTGACTGGATGGTTTCGTTCCAGAACATACCTGAGGCCGATTCCTTGGAGAGGTCTATTATCACGATAGGTCTCTTTCTTCCAAATAGCGTATCCTCCGAAGTGCCGAAGACCTTCCTTATAAGACCGTCCACGCTGATAGCGCCGGGTCTGTCTTTCCTGAATAGCTCCGCAACAGGTTTCCAGTATCCATGGTAAAAGGCCTCCAGGTTCTTACCTACGGCCCCGAGCGCTCTCGCAAAGTTATCCCTATACTCGCGGGTTTTGTAAATAATCTCCTGAATGTCTGAACTGTTCAATACACTCCAGGCCTTTTTGAAGGATTCCTCTCTGTACAGATCCTCCAACTTAACCCTAGCCTTTCTAAGCTCCTCCTTCAGGAGCTCACAGGCGATCCTTCGGTTATCACCCTTTCGCACAGCCAGTCTCTCGAAGAAGGGAGACTCGTAGAGTATCTCCTCGAACAGCTCCCATCTGTCCAGAACTATGTCCTTTATCCCCTTGACTATGACCTCCCTTCCCAGCTGTGAAAATAGCTCCTTCAAGTTAAGTGGGAAGCCTCCACCGGGCCTTCCGGTAGCATCCTTACTGAACTCCCCCTGGGGATCCATGACGAATACGGCCATGTCGGGGTGTCTGGCGTAGGCTAGGATTATCATCTTGGCGAGCACCGACTTGCCCGAGCCGGTTTTGCCGAATATGCCTATGTGGTATGCCTCGCCGGCGCCGTTTGGTCCTGAAGAGAAGTGCTTGAACCACATTGGAAGCTTGGGGGTCGATCCGTACACGCGCCCCAGGTAGAAGATCTCCTCCCTGTAGCCTTCCAAGATCCTTTCAAGAACGCTATCCGTGGCGAGCTTTATAAAGGTCCCCGTGGGGGGCACCGTCCCCAGGATGCTTGGCTCAAACTTACTTCCGTCAAAGGCAAAGACAGCTCCAACGTTCATGCGGGCGACGTGGGTGTCCTGCTGTCCGCTCACCGGGTTCACGACACCTCTGTGTCTCGCGAGGGACCTCATAGTAGGGTCTTCGAGCCACACGTTTCTAAGCTGGACTTCAGTTATCTGGCCTATGGCGTAGTGGAGCTTTCCATCCTGCCTGAACTCGAAAAACACGAGCTCACCCACCAGCTTCTTGTCCACGGCAGTCCCCATTATGTCCAGAGAAAGCTCCGCCGTGGATGAGGGTGAACCTATGGTCCCTATCCTCTCCGCATCCTTTATCGGGCTTTCACAACCCATGGTCTACCTCCCGCCTTCGGATCTGTATCCGTGCATACCGAAGAATATCTCCTCCACGGCTTCTGTGTCTAACTCTATCATCTTCTTGGTAGCCACCTGTCTGAGGGCAGACATCGCCCTTCCCAGGGGTTTAACCATCCGATCGGCTATGTAGAGCGGGTAGGGCTCGAGTATGCCGGGTGTTCCAGACTGATACTTCACACCGTGTAAAAGGAGCGCCAGCGTGGCCTCGTTGCTCGCTACGTAGGGAGATACCTCGATTCTAAAAGCCGGCGTCCATCTGTGGGGCCTGTAGTAAATTATGTGGATCTTCCTCAGCAGATCATCGAACTCACGACTCACCTCGCCAGAGGGCAGCCTCAGGTGCCAAGGCTGGGAGGGACTTCCCATGGGAATTGGATGCGTGAACTCCCCCGGTTCAAGCAGCCCACTTAGCACAGCCCTGTCGTCGTAGTTGGAGGACCATCCAAACCTCTCCCCGAGCTCTCTCTTGGTCGTATACTTGGGAACGCCCACCCAGACCTTATCGCTTCTATCGGAGGATAGGATACTTCTGTAGTCTTCGAGGAAACCCTCTACCCTATCTATGAGCTCAGAAACCAAGGGTGTGCCACCGCTACCCTTCACTAACTCGAGAGCCTTGTTGACGGCTTGGTTCATGT
>WFPN01000274.1 GCA_015487535.1 Aquificaceae bacterium | reverse complement strand
GGTTCCGATCTGAAGACCGCCTACATATCCAAGGACGAGTTCGGTCGGCCCGCTGTTGGCTTTGAGCTCAAAAGCGAAGCCGCTTCCAAGTTTGCAGAGTTCACCTCAAAGAACATAGGGAAGAGGCTCGCTATAGTCTTGGAGGAGAAGGTCGTATCCGCTCCCGTTATAAGGAGCAGGATCTCCGATAGGGGGCAGATAACGGGTAACTTTACCCCCCAGGAGGTTAGGGATCTCGCTCTCATACTCAGGACAGGGGCACTCCCGACCAGCGTCAAGATCCTTCAGGAGAAGGTGGTGGGCCCGTCTCTGGGTAGGGATGCGATAGAGCAGGGTATAGAGGCCGGGATCCTGGGTTTTGTCCTGCTCGTACTGATAGTGGTTGCGAGGTACAAGGTCGCCGGTGTGTCTGCCACCGTATCCATACTGATGAACGCGCTGCTCCTTTGGGCCGGACTCGCCGGTCTTGGAGCCACCCTGACCCTGCCAGGAATAGCGGGGATAATCCTCAACATGGGTATAGCTGTGGACTCGAACGTTCTGATATTCGAGAGGGTAAAAGAGGAGCTCAGACTAGGGAACACCGTTAGGAAGGCGATAGAACTCGGGTACCGTAAGACCCTTAGCGCTGTATGGGATACGCACGTTACTCTGCTGGTGGCCTCTCTGATACTCTTCCAGTTTGGAAGCGGGCCCGTTAAAGGCTTTGCCACAACCCTCGCGATAGGAACGATAGCGAGCTTTATATCCAACGTCTATTACGCCAAGGTCTTCCTGGATTTTCTCTCAAAGAGAAGATGGCTCAAGATCTAGAACTGCCTGCCGATCTGGGATATAAGGTCGTATATGGGAAGGAGTAGGCTTACCATTATCAGGGCCATGAAAAGACCTACGGTTATGATGATCACAGGCTCTATTATCTTCGCAATGTTCTGGGTTATGTAGTCGAGCTTGTTGTAGTAGTATGTGGCCAGGTAGTTGAGCTGATCGTCGAGGCCTCCCGTCTCCTCACCCACGGCCACCATCCTTACCATCAGCGAGGGGAAGACTTTGGTCTGCCGCATCCCCGAGCTTATAGAACCCCCGGCTGATACGTGTTCCTTTATGAAGGCGACAGCCCTTTTGAAGACCCTGTTGTTTATCGAATCCTGCAATGTCTGAAGTGTGTCCAGTAGAGGAACCCCGGCGTTTATCATAAGCCTCATGTACTCCGAGAAGAAGGCAAAGTTGAAGTTTCTGAGGACCATGTTGATTACTGGTATCTTTAGAAGCAACTTGTCCGTCATGTATCTGAAGCGCTCGTTCTTTTTCCTCAAGACGGCAATCAGAACCGCAAGCCCTACGAAGACGATGAAGATAAGCGTTATGTACTCCTTCACGAACTCTGACATCCCTAGGACGAAGAGGGTTATTGCAGGCAGCTGGACGTTGAGACCCTTAAAGAGCTCAGCGAGTTTTGGCAGGACGTACACCATCCAGAAGATCAGCGCTCCCGTGATCGTGACGAGGGCGAAGGCCGGGTATATGAGGGCCTGCTTTACCTTGCTCACGAACTCCTCTATCCTCGCGTAGTGGTCCGATATATCCTTGAAGACCCTGTCGAGGCTCCCCGTCTCCTCCCCTATCCTTATAAGATTGACCGCTATTGGACCGAGGACGTTCTCGTAGCGTGCCATCGCGGACGATATGGAGAGTCCCGACTGGACCCTGTAGGCTATATCGTGGAGCATGTCCCTCACCGCGGGGTTCTCTATATCCTCGGCCAGATCCCACAGGCCCACGCCGAGAGGTATTCCTGACTGGGCAAGGAGATGCAGGTTCTCGAAGAGATCTATCAGATCCTTCCTCTTTATCTTTCTAAAGTGCAGTGCTCTCGATATCTGACCTAAGAGCTCTGGTCTTTTGGAGATCTTTATCGGTGTGAGGTTGAGAAACTCTAGAAAGGAAAGGAGATGGACCTCGTCCTCGGCCTCGAAGCTCCTGGTTACCTCCCTTCCCGCGTTGTCTATGGCCCTTACCATGTAGTAAGGCATCAGCCCACCACCCTGACTATCTCTTCCGGTGTGGTTATCCCCTTGAGGACCTTAACGAGCCCGTCCTCTTTGAGAGTCCTCATTCCTTTCTCTTTGGCCCTCTGGAGTATGGCAAGGGGCGGATAGCCCCTCACGATCATGTCCCCTATCTCCTCGTCTATCTTAAGGAGCTCGACCACGGCCACCCTTCCAAGGTATCCGGTTCCCTTGCAGTGCTCACAACCCTTCCCTCTGGCCAGCTTGACCTTGTCGCTTCTGACGAACCTGTCCAGAGCTTCCTTCTCAAAGCCGAACCTCAAGAGGTAGTCTTTCTCGACAATGTACTCTTCCTTACAGAAGACGCATATCTTCCTGACGAGCCTCTGGGCGGATATGGCTAGAACCCCCGAGGCAACCATGTACTCCTTTACTTTCAGGTCTATGAGCCTTGGGATCGTGCTGACGGCGTCGTTCGTGTGGAGTGTGGAAAGGACCAGATGTCCGGTTATAGCGGCCCTCACACCCATCTCAGCCGTCTCCTCGTCCCTTATCTCACCCACCAGTATCACGTCCGGGTCCTGCCTGAGAAAGTGTCTTATGGCCCTGGCGAAGGTGTATCCCGCCTTCTCGTTCACCTGGGTCTGCTTTATAAAGGGAAACCTGTACTCTATCGGATCCTCTACGGTCAGGACGTTCTTTCTTAAGAAGTTTACCCTTCTCAGGGCTGCGTAAAGGGTTGTGGTTTTCCCCGAGCCCGTTGGTCCTGTAACCAGCACCATACCGTAGGGCTTGGATATGACCTCCTCGAAATCTTTAAGGGTATCTCTCTCAAAGCCCAAATTTCTCAGGTTGAAGAGGGAAAGGTTCTTGGGAAGGAGCCTCATGACCACGTTCTCGCCGTAGGTCGTCGGTACGG
>WFPN01000273.1 GCA_015487535.1 Aquificaceae bacterium | reverse complement strand
CTCTGTCCGCATAGGGGTCTTCTTCAGAAAGGGCGGGCCCGGAGCCCGCGGAAGCGGTAGTGGGGGAGTCGGAGGGGGAGTGGAGGGAGGCTTTCTCGAACTCTCTGTAGGCTTCTATGATGATGAGTTCCGCCTTTCGGGTCCACCTGTAGCCTTCCTGAAGGACGGAGGCTTTTACGGTGGCTATGAGTTGTTCTAAACTCTCGAACTCCTCAAGGTCGTGGTCTTCGAGTATCTCTTTCACCTTCTCTTCGGGGACCTCGGGGATTTGGTTGTAGAGTTCCATGAGCGTATCGGAGTGGTGCTTTTTGAGGATGTCCGCTATCTCCTGCGTTCTGGCGCTCCCTCTCGTGGGGAGGTCTTCCCCGAGCTTTCCCCTGACTTTCATGGCGAGGTCGATCCAGTTGGAGAACACGTATTCGGGGTCCTGAACGATCTCTTTGGCAACTTCTAAGGACTTCAGTTCAAGCTCTGTAAGGCGCTTTTTCTCCTCTATCTTGTTCTCTATGTAGTTTTTCAGAAGCAGGGCGAGTTTTTTCTTGACGGGAGTTGAGAGGTGCTCGAACACGCCTTCTCTCTCATACACCATCGCTTCCTGAATCTGGCGGAGTTTGAGGCCTGAGGAGACGAGATTGTTGATGTAGGAATAGACTCTTTCTCTGATCTCTGCAAGGAACATACCGTGCATCTCTACCTGGTAGCCTTTTTTCTGTGCAAAGGTATAGAATGCGCTGTCGTTGAAGATGTCCCCGAGTTTCTGAGCCTCTAAAACAAACTCCCCCCAGAGCTTTAGCCCCTCGGGCGTGGGGTCGCCGGTGGGAGTGAGGAGGGGGGTTTTGGCGGATTTGGTAAGTTCTCCCATTTTCGCCAACCAACCTGCTACTGTTCTTCTCGGAACCCCCAACTCCTTGGCTATCTGCTCCTGCGTGTATCCTTTCTCTTTAAGCTCAATCGCTCTTCTTATCTTTTCCCTCTTCTCTTCCTGTTCCTTACCCGCCAGCCACTTACGAACCGTCTCGGGGCTTCTTCCTACCGCATCCGCTATCTTTTCGTAAAGCTCCTTCTTTTCGTATTTGCTCTTCAGGTGGTCGTAGAGCTTTTCCGCATAGCGCTTGAGTTCTTCCGTATCCATGGGGAGGATGTCGGGGTTGAGTTCACGCTGTAGTTTGAAGAACTCTTCTAAGGAGATTTCTCCTATGTGGAGGACTTTGATCTCCGGCTCCATCAGTCCTCTGTAAGCTTCAACCCTGTGGTTCCCTCCAACGAGGACTTCCTTTCCAAGGTCCTTCACATATGCGACCACTACCGGATCAAGATCCGCCCCTTCTTCTATGAGGACTTCCAACCTCATTACCCAGTCGCGATCTATTCCGCTCCTTATGTAGAGTTCAGAGGGAGTAAGCGGAACCGAGGCAGGATCACACAAAAGGAGCTTGCCTTTGAGACCCTTAAGGTCGTAGTTTTCAGAGAGGGTTTTGACCACCTTCATCCTCTCACCTCCTTGTTTGAATTTGCTATGAGCCCCGCTACGTCCCTTGAGTATTCGTTGAGGATTCTCTTACCTTTCATTTGTTGGCTTCCTCCTTCACCTCAAGTCTTGCGCTTGCATACCTTGCCTTGAGATGCTCTGTCAGAAGCAGATAGCACAGGGCGGTTAAGGTTTTCACCTTGCCCTCAGTTGCCTCCCAGTAGCCTATACGGTTGAGTAGTTTCTGAACCGCTTCGTGAGAGGGGGAGGACCTCAACACCTCGTAAAGGTCGTTTATAATTTCATTCATGGGCACACCTCCCGGAGGAACTCTTTATGTTGCAGGCGGTTACAAAGTGCCCCCACTGTAGCAATGAGGGAACCTTTGATTTTTATGCAGTCCCTTATGTAGAACACGTGAAGTTTACCAATCTCCCCGGAGGAAAACAGGTCGAAGTGGTCCGTATAAGAGGAATTGCATCCTGTTGTAAATGCAGAGAGCCGACCCTTATAGAAGCGGAGATTTTCCGTAACGAGTGGGAAGTTTTCAAAAACTACATAGACAAGCGAGAGGTTTACAGGATACAACAGTTCAGGATAACAAGAAAGTTCCCCGAGCCTAAGGAGCCTTATTCTCATCCTTCTATCCCCGAAAAAATCAGAAAGTTGTTCTCCGATGTTCAGAAGCTTTTGAAGACGGCAGAAACGCCCGCCCTTGTGGTTGGAGCTTGCAGAAGTGTTCTTGATGCAGCCACCAAAGAACTCGGGGCTCGTGAAGGGAATCTTTACGAGAGGATTGAGGAACTTTACAAACAACATATAATCACCGAACCGGTAAAAGAGTGGGCTCACATACTCAGACGCTATGGAAACAAGGCCATACATGAAATAGAAGCCTCTTACGAGGACGCGGAGGAGCTTGTCGAATTCACAAAACTCTTCCTCATCATAACCTTTGAACTTCCCGCACGGATAAATGAGAAGAAAAGGAGCGGATAACCTCACTTCCTCCCCTCCTTTATAAGCTTCTCCACGACCTCTGGAACGTCCGCTATCCCTCTCTTCCTCCTTATCTCTCTCAGGAACTTCTTGAGGAACTTCTCTCTGTCTATCTCTTCGGGAAGGTCGAACTGCCAGGCGGAGCCGTCCGAGAACTCAAGGCGGAGTTTGAGCTTCTTGATCCTGTTCTTTACGGGCGCTCCTTCCACGAGGTTGAAGTTCACGTCGGTCTGATACCAAACGCTGATCTCTTTGAGCGTCTCTAAAGGTCTTGCGGTGTGGCCGAATTTCAGGAACATGTCCGCCCTCCTTCAAAGACCTCCGGGTGGCCTTTTTTATTCGGGAGATTCACAGATGGCCACCCATTCTCAGACCCTTGAAAAAGGGCGGGGAAGGGAGCGGCGGCAGCCCGGGAGGTGGAGGTGAGGAGGGACCTCTTCATCTCTGACCTCCGAATATCTTTTCGAGGAGTTTTGAGACGTCGGGCTCTTCTTTGACCCCGAGCTTCCCGCTCCTGTCCTTGACCTCAGCTATCCCTTTGGGGGAGACGAAGCCCAAGTATCTTTTCCCCTCTTCAACCCACAAAACACCTTCAAGGTCCACGATAGCCCTGAGAGTTTCACGGATTTTCCTTGAGAGGTCCGGTCCTTTCCAGACGAGCTTTCCTTCTTCCTCTCTCTTCTTCTCAAGGGCGGTGAAGATAGTGTGGGCGGTAGGTCTAAGAAGTGCAAGGATTATTTCTCTCGTTCTCTGAGTGAGAAGCCCCCACTCGTAGAAGGTGGGGGAGCCTTTACCCCTCTCTTCGAGTATCTCCCTCATGAGTTGACTTGTGAACACCGAAAACCCGTCGAAGGCTATAGTCCTGTATTCGGTCTGAGCCTTTATCCACGGGAGGGCTTCCTTGAGTTCTCTGTAAGAGTAGATAGTGAGGATGTCTATGTCCTTCTCTCCAGCGAGCCTTATGTCCGCTCCCGCTTCAAAGTCAATTACAAGAACGGGTCTCGGGGCGGTTCCTATGAGGG
>WFPN01000272.1 GCA_015487535.1 Aquificaceae bacterium | reverse complement strand
TCTCTATGTAGGGCAGGACGTCTCTGAGTATCTCGTCGTTGAAGTTGGGAGCCGGGTTGTCGTTTCTCTCGACGAGGCACCTACTGGCCCTGCCTTCGGGATAGGCCTCTAAAAGGGCCTCCACCTTTATCCTCTTCGAGCCGGGGAACTCCTCGTATCTCACAACCTCTATGAGATCGGTCCTCCCTATTATCTCGTCGAGACTTCTGAAGCCCATCTGGGCGAGTATCTCCCTGACCTCCCTTGCAACAGCCCTGAAGTAGGCCATAACGTTCTCCACTTTCCCTTTGAACTTGGCCCTGTATTTTGGATCCTGGGTAGCCACTCCGGTGGGACAGGTGTTCAGGTGACAGGCTCTCGCCATAACACACCCTTCCGCTATCATGGCAGCGGTTCCGAAGCCGAACTCCTCCGCTCCCAGAAGCGCCCCTATTATCACGTCCTTTCCGGTCCTCATCCCCCCGTCTATCCTCACCCTTATCTTGTCCCTCAGATCGTTCTCCATCAGGACCCTCTGGGTCTCCATAAGCCCTATCTCCCAGTAGTTGCCCGCGTTCTTTATTGAGGAGTAGGGGGAGGCTCCCGTTCCGCCCTCCGCACCGCTTATCTGAACCACGTCCGCGTAGGCTTTGGCAACACCGGCCGCTATGGTCCCAACGCCGTGTTCCGCAACGAGCTTTACGCACACCCTTGCCTCGGGGTTGGCCTGCTTGAGGTCGTGTATGAGCTGAGCGAGGTCCTCGATAGAGTAGATGTCGTGGTGGGGAGGGGGAGATATGAGTGTCACTCCCGGCTGGGAGTGTCTTAGCTTGGCTATGTACTCGTTCACCTTGTGGCCGGGGAGCTGTCCACCCTCGCCGGGCTTGGCGCCCTGGGCGATCTTTATCTCGATATCTTTTGCACTCGCAAGGTACGTGGGGGTGACTCCGAACCTACCGCTCGCCACCTGCTTTATGGCGGAGTTCTTTATGGTCCAGTATCTCTTTGGATCCTCTCCACCTTCTCCAGAGTTGGACTTCATCCCGAGCCTGTTGCAGGCCTCCGCTATAACCTCGTGAGCCTCGGGAGATAGAGCACCCAGAGACATACCTCCAGTGACGAACCTCTTTAGGATCTCTTCCTCTGGCTCCACCTCCTCTATGGGGATAGGTTTTTCCGCCTTCCTGTAGGTCAGGAGGTGCCTTATGAATGTGGGGTGCTGAGAGTTGGCGAGCTCCGAGAACTTCTTGTAGTCCTCGTAGTCTTTGGTCTCCAGGAACTTGTGGAGAGCTCTCACAACGTGGGGGGACCATGCATGGAACTCTCCACCCTTTCTGAACTTCATGTCCCCGCCGTAGTCTAGTTTGGGCTCCTCTGTCTCGTAGGCAGCGTTGTGTCTTGCCAATGTGGAGATCTCTATCTCCTCTATCCCGTCCGCCTCTAAGGTGACGGGGGTTCCCGTGAAGAACTTCTCCACCACGTCTCTGTTTAGGCAGACCGTATCGAATATCTGGGCCCCGTGGTAGGAGTTGAGGGTGGATATGCCCATCTTGGACATGATCTTGAGAAGCCCGTCTTCAAGGGCCTTTTTGTAGTTGAAGACAGCCTCCTCGTAGTGGATCTCGAGCTTACCCTTGTCGCAGAGCTCCTTTATCGTCTCGTAGGCGAGGTATGGGTAAACGGCGCTCGCCCCGTATCCTATCAGGCAGGCTATCTGATGGGTGTCCCGGGCCTCACCTGTCTCCATTATGAAGGAAACCTTAGTGGAGAGACCCTGCTTTGCCAGATGCTTCACGCATGCCGATATAGCCAGCAGGCTAGGTATGGCTACCCTGTGCTTGCTTATGTATCTATCCGAGAGGATTATTATCTCGGCCCCTTCACGGACGGCTTCCTCCACCCTCCTCTGGAGGGTCTCTATACCCATCATGAGATCGTTTATGGGTATCTCCTCGTACAGGGCGTCCATTATGAGCTCTGAGATCCTCCTCTCCCCGGCCATGTCCTGGAGCTCAACTATGTTGTAGCTCCTCTCCTTCGGATAGCATATGGGTATCCTTACGACCTTGAACTCATTCTGTTCCTCTATGGCCTTGAGCTGGTAATCGAGGAGTATGGGTGAGTCTATCTGGAGCCTCTTGGCGTGCTCGGGGGTCTCTTTGAGGAAGTTCCTCTTGTGCCCCAGGTTCATCTTAAGGGACATCACGAGTCTTTCCCTTATTGGATCTATGGGAGGGTTCGTAACCTGGGCGAACCTCTGCTTGAAGTATCTAAAGAGGAGCTTGGGTTTTTCCGAGAGTGGAGGCAGAGGGGTGTCATCTCCCATAGAGAAGGTGGGTTCCTTGCCCGTTTGTGCCATGTACTGGATGACGTTCTTTATCTCCTCCTCGGTCCACCCGAAGGCTACCATCTTCCTTATCCTTTCCGGATCCTCCTTGGGAAGACCGAGGCTTCTACCCTCCGTGAGCTTAGAGAGCCTGAGGAGGTTCTTGTCTATCCACTCCTTGTAAGGCTTGCTGGTTGCAAGCTCTTCGAGTATCTCTTCAGTCTTCTTTACCTCACCCTTTGAAAGATCCACCACTATCGTATCACCGGGCCCGAGCCTCCCCTTCTCCTTTACCTTCCTGTCCCCGAGGTCGATCATTCCCACCTCGGAGCCGAGGACCAATATCCCGTCCTCTGTAAGGACGTACCTCGCGGGTCTGAGCCCGTTCCTGTCCAGGTGTGCCCCTATCTTGTTACCGTAAACGAAGGCTATCGCCGCTGGTCCGTCCCAGGGCTTCATCAGAAGGGACTGATACTCGAAGAAGGCTTTAACCTCCTCCGAGAGCTCCGGGATGTGCTCCCAGGCTGGAGGGATCAGCATGTTTATGGCGTGCTCGGGAGAAAAGCCCACATGACATAAAAGCTCGAAGACCCTGTCGAGAGATGCTGAGTCACTCTCCTCGTAAGAGATTAGGGGCTTTATAAGATCCTTTTTATCCCCCAGAACCTCGTGTTCAAGCTCGTTCTGGAGGGCGATCATCCAGTTCCTGTTTCCCTGGATCGTGTTTATCTCCCCGTTGTGGGCCAGAAGCCTTAGGGGCTGGGCAAGCCTCCAGTTGGGAAGGGTGTTGGTCGAGTACCTCTGGTGGAACATACAGTAGGCGGACTCGAAATCCGGATCCTTTAAATCCGGATAGAACCTGTCGAGCTGAGGAGCTACGAGCATACCTTTGTACACGATCGTCTCAGAAGAGAGGGATGGGACGTAAACCTTCTCATCCCCCAATCTGTTCTCTATCTTTCTCCTTATAAAGTAGAGCTTTACCTCCCTCTTCTCGGGAGGGATACCTTCCATGTCTATGAGAAGGTGCTTTATCTTGGGCATGACCTTGAGGGCAGACTCTCCCACGGCGTCGGGTTCGGTTGGGACCTCCCTCCATCCAAGCACCTTCACGCCTTCCTTCACGAACTCGGCAACTACCTTGTCCTCCACGTCCTCGTATAGGAAGAAGACACCAACGGCCAGGTTGTTTATGTCCGAGATCTCGTATCCAAGCTCTTCTAAAATCTTTCTGAAGAACTTCCTCGGTATCTGGGTGAGAACCCCGGCGCCGTCTCCGGTCTTGCCGTCTCCTCCTATAGCACCCCTGTGGGTGAGGTTCTTAACGGCTTCCACACCCCAACTTACTATCTGATTACTTACGTTTCCATTTATGTCACAGACGAAACCGACACCGCAGGAGTCAAACTCTGTCACCATTCTAAGCACCTCGCAAAGTTGTTGCAAAAGTATATATAATATACTCTCCTTATGACAAAACTCCTTCCCTTTTGATCATCTCAGGGTTATCATTTGGACATGGAGAAGGCGATACTCGAAGCCCTCAAGGAAGTTAGGGATCCGGAGATACCCATAGACATAGTCAACCTAGGCCTAATATACGGCGTAAGGGTAAAGGACGACGTGGCATACATAGACATGACCCTGACTGTCCAGGGCTGTCCGGCCAAGCAGTTCTTCGCAGAGCACATAAAACAGAAGGTCCTGGAAAAGTTCCCTCAGCTAAAGGACGTTGTTGTAGAATTTGTATTCGAGCCTCCCTGGACAAAGGAAAAAATCTCCGAAGAGGGCAAGGCTCAGCTGAGGAAGCTGGGATGGGACATCTAAAGGACAACATAAGGGCGCTCGCGGAAGCTATAGAGAGGGAGTCCGTTCTAATACACAGGGACGCCCTGATAGACGGTTACAGGGATATCTACAAGCTATCCAAGTTCGGCATAGACAGGATAATAAAGAAGGCGGCTGAGTACGGGGGTAAGAAAGGGGCTAAGACCCTGAAGGAACGCTACGGTGTATATACGGACAGGCTCGACGAGGCCCTCGAACTCCTCACCATAATAGCTGAATCCTCGAGGCTGATAGACCTCTTCGAGTTCGACCTGCCATCCATGGAGATATACGTGGAGGGCTCCATACTGGTGGAGGCGATAGGCAAGAGCCAGAAGCCTGTATGCAAGCCTATGGCGGGGTTCTTCAAGGGGTTTCTCACCGACCTCCTCGACAGGAAGTTCGAGGTGGAGGAGGTGACCTGTGCCGCTCAGGGCTACGATAGATGCACCTTTAGGATAAAACAGAAGTGATCACCTTATGGACATGAGCTTCAGCTCACACTCGAAGAGGAACTCATAGGCTTCTGCGTGCATGAGTGCGTATTCCATGTTCTCTCCCCAGGTGTATAGTCCGTGTGAGGCTATGAGGAAGCCGTAAACGTCTGTGTGTTTCTCAAGATACTCTCTAACCTTTCCAGAGAGCCTTTCCATATCCTGATCGTTCTCGAAAACGGGCACCACTATCTTGGCCTCGTGGGTGTCTATCTCGGGAAAGGCCTTCAGAAGCTCGTAGTCCTCGAGCTCCACGCTACCCTTGGCTATGCGGGATATGAGGGTTGCGTTCGGTGAATGGGTATGCACGACCGCCTTAACCTCAGGGTACAGCCTGTAAACGGTAAGATGTAGAAGCGTTTCCGCAGAGGGCTTCTTATCCTCAAGAGGGCGTCCTTCCAGATCCACCAAGAGTATATCCTGGGGTTTTAACCTTCCCTTGTGCTTTCCCGAAGCCGTTATCGCTACCCTGTCCGGACCGATCCTGACGGATATGTTTCCGCTCGTGGCGGGGACCCAGCCCTTCGAGTCCAGAAACCTGCCCGCATCTATGATTTCCCGAACGGCTCTATCGAGATCTTGCATGGAATCTATTATAGAGATAGCCTTGACTGGAGACGGATATTGATGTATCCTTGTATGTATGAAAGTGTTTACTTACCTTACGGCTCTGATGTTCTTAGCCTCACTCTCTTTCTCCAATGAGCTAATCGACAAAGGGCAGGAAGTCTTCAAGAGATCCTGTTCGACCTGTCATGTAGAGAGGGTGAGCCCAGAAAAGCTGGCCAGGATTCAGGAGATCGTTAAGTCAGGGGGTAAGCCTCCCCTGAAGGCGCCCCCGATGTCTGAGGTTTCGGCGAGGGTCAAGAAGTTCTACCCAAAGGAAAAGGAGTTCGTCGCCTTTGTGAAGGATTACATTACCAACCCATCGAGGGAGAAGGGTGTGTGCCTTCCCAAGGCTTACAAAATATTCGGGGTGATGCCTCCCATAGGCAGGACCCTATCAGAAGAGGAGAAGGAGGCGGTAGCCTACTGGCTCTACCACAACTTCAAGGAGAGCTGGGAAGAGTTCCAGCTCTCCTTGAAGTTGTGGTAGAGCCAGTAGGCTACCGCCTCCTTCTCCTCTTCTGATAGGGTCCTGCCT
>WFPN01000271.1 GCA_015487535.1 Aquificaceae bacterium | reverse complement strand
GTCTATGCAGAGGACCTGATCGGCGAGCAGGACACCTTCGTGAGGCACGATCCCGACAGGCTCACCAACCTCATCCTCAGAATAGGTAATGAGATACTTTCTGGAGTTTGATACCTCGAAGCTCCCCGAAGAGGAAGCCCAGGTTCTCGTCTGTGGAAGCGGTATAGCCGGACTCACCTCCGCCATAGTCTTGAAGGAGCTCGGCCTCTCCCCAGTTCTGCTTACGAGGGGTATAGGTAACACCTACTACTCCCAGGGAGGGATAGCTGGAGCCGTTCATCCCAAAGACAGTCCTTACGTTCACCTCCTGGACACCTTGAGGGCAGGCAGGTACCTAAACGACGAGAAGGCTACCCAGATAATGGTAAGCGATGGGGTCATGAGGATAGCAGATCTAGAGAGGTGGGGTGTGGAGTTCGACAGGGAAAACGGATTTTACTCAACCACCACCGAAGGTGGTCATTCCTATCCTAGGGTCCTGAAGGTAAAGGATTACACAGGTAGGGAGATATACACTAAGTTGCTCGATAGGGTAAAGGATCTGAAGATACCTATAATCAGCGGAGAGCTCCAGGAGATACTCGGGGAGGATTCGGTGGCGGGCGCCCTGTACTGGGATGGATCTTCACTTAAGGTGATAAGGACATCTGCCCTAGTGCTCGCTACCGGCGGAGCCGCCTCCATGTTCAGACACACCTCGAACCCTTCCAAGGTGAGGGGAGATGGTATAGGCGTAGCCTTCAGGGCGGGCGTGAGCATAAAGAACCCAGAGTTCGTTCAGTTCCATCCTACCGTCCTTAAAGGCACAAACCTTCTCATATCCGAGGCGGTAAGGGGTGAAGGGGCGATCTTGGTAAACTCGAAGGGAGAGAGGTTCGTGGACGAGCTGCAGCCCCGGGACGTGGTTGCGAGAGCCATATTCAACATGCTCAGAGGTGGGGAGGAGGTTTTCCTTGACTTCAGACCGGTTGCGCAGAGAGGGATCAGACTCGAGGACAGGTTTCCCACCATCGTGAGCTTTCTAAAGGAGAGGGGTATAGACCCTTACAGGGAGCCCGTCCCCGTAGTTCCGGCGGCCCACTACTACATAGGAGGCCTCGAGGTAGATACCTTCGGCAGGACTTCCTTTACAGGGCTTTACGCCGTAGGAGAGTGTTCCTGCACAGGTGTTCACGGAGCGAACAGGCTCGCCTCCAACTCCCTGCTCGAAGGGGTCGTATTCGGCTACAGGGCCGCCTATAGAGTTTACCTGGACATCAAGTACCTAAAACTTTCCAAGACGAGGTTCAGGAACTCTAAGAAGGGTATATCCAAGCCGGACTTCGACTTTAAAGAGCTCAGAAACCTTATGTGGGAGATGGTAGGGCTCGAGAGGGAAGGTTCCCAGCTTCACAAGGCAAGGCACAGAGTGGAGAGCTGGATAAAGAGGTGTGCAGCCTGTGAACCTACGCGTGAAAACAGACAGCTCTTCGATATACTCCTTGTAGCCCTTGCGACCGTTGAGGGAGCTCTGTCGAGGAAGGAGAGCAGGGGAGTTCACTACAGATCCGACTTTCCCCACGAGAGGGAGATATTCAGGAGGGACACTCTCATATCGCCCGAGATACTGGATTCCTGACTATCATCATATTGACAAATCTTCTTAAATGAGAATATTTTTCAATAAACCCAAAAGGAGGTTAGAGATATGGAGAAGGTTAAGGTAGGTCAGAGGGTGCCGAACTTCGAACTGGAGATCTACGACCCGAAGACGGGATCCTTCGGGAGGATATCCCTTGAGGACATGATCAGGGAGAGGAAGTGGCTGGTGCTCTTCTTCTATCCGGCTGACTTCACCTTCGTATGTCCAACTGAACTTGCAGATCTGGCGGAGCACTACGACGAGCTTGCCGAGATGGGGGTAGAGGTAGTCTCCGTATCCACAGACACGAAGTACGTTCACCTTGCCTGGCAGCAGTCGGAAAAACTCTTGGAGAACGTCAGGTTTCCTATGGGTGCGGATCCAACCGGTAAGGTTTCAAGGATGTTCGACGTGTATGACGAGGATACAGGGCTCGCATTGAGGGGTACCTTTATAATCAATCCGGATGGAATTCTCGTGGGAGCTGAGATAAACTACTACAACGTGGGAAGGAACGCCGAAGAGCTCGTGAGGAAGATGAAGGCGAACCTCTACCTCATGAGCCATCCCGACGAAGCCTGCCCGGCCAAGTGGGAGCCGGGAAGGAAGACCTTGAAACCCTCGGAGGAGATAGTTGGTAAGGTTTACGAGGCTCTGGAGTAAGCTCACAGGCAAGATTTCGGAGGTAAGGAGATGGGCGTAGGATTCGGTCTGAACTACCAGCCTGAGGAGATCTACGACGTGATAATCATAGGGGCGGGGCCCGCCGGGTCCACCGCCGCCATATACACGGCCAGGGCCGGTTTGAAGACTCTCGTTCTCTACAGAGCCGAGGCCGACGGAGCCCTAGGGGTGACCCAGCAGATAGAGAACTACCCAGGTGTTCCCGGGCCGGTTTCCGGCTACGACCTTCTCAAGATAATGAGGGAGCAGGCGAAGAGCTTTGGGGCAGAGTTCGTTAGAGGAAAGGTGATAGCCACGGACTTCTCGGACGAGGTAAAAAAGGTCTTTACCATAGATGGAAGGGAGTTCAGGGGAAAGGCGGTAATAGTAGCCTCCGGGGCAATGGAAAGGGCTAACAAGTTCAAGGGTGAGGAAGAGTTCCTCGGTAGAGGGGTTTCATACTGCGGTGTGTGCGACGCGGCCTTCTTCAAGGACCAGCCCGTTGCCGTGATAGGTGAGGACGACTATGGGATAGAGGAGGCCGAGTTTATAGCGAGGTTTGCCAGCAAGGTCTATTTCGTTGTTCCAGGAAGCAAGATAAAGGCCCCTCAGGAGGTTCTGGAGGAGTTCGAGAGCCTGGAGAACGTTGAGGTCCTCTTGAGGCACAGAGTCTTAGAGATAGTGGGAGATCAGCTCGTGAAAGGTCTAAAGCTCAAGGACGTTGCAAACCAGGAGGAAAAGCTCCTTGAGGTGAACGGTGTATTTATATTCCTAGGGGGAACGAAGCCTTCTGTGGACTTCCTCATGGGTCAGGTGGAGATGACGGAGGGAAACTGCATAGTGGTGAATGAGGAGATGATGACCTCGGTTCCCGGGGTTTTTGCCGCCGGGGATGTTCTTTGCACCAATATCAAACAGGCGGTGATAGCCGCAGCGGACGGATGCAAGGCCGCCCTCGCGGTGGACAAGTTTATAATCAAGAAGGCTAAGATAACCTCCCAGTGGTAGTTATACCTTGGCCACTTCCTGTGG
>WFPN01000270.1 GCA_015487535.1 Aquificaceae bacterium | reverse complement strand
TGTGTAAGAAAATCCTGTTGCCCCTTACCGATACATTCCCTAAAAACGCTATTTCTTTAGCTTCTGGAGGTAAGTATCCATAAACCTTTAGAAGCGCCTTTCTACCTTCTATCTCTTTCACCTCACTTTCCTCTATCCTGATCTTGGTAAGGGTGTACCCGGGATCCTTTATCACGTCCCCTACGATCTTTCCTCTAACGTACACCTCCTTTTCTTTGAAATCCGGTAGATTGGAGCGGTGGTATGCAACTAACATAGCCAGGAAAAAGAGAAACAGATGCAAAAGCTCTGCTCTATTCAACCTCGTATAAGCCCTGCTCTTCACAAACCCCTAAACGAGATCCTCCTCAACCCTGAACTGGAGGGCCTGGGCGATATGGTCCGCTTCTATGGTATCGCTCCCATCGAGGTCTGCGATTGTCCTTGCCACCTTTAGTGTCCTAAAATAGCCTCTGCCCGAGAGCTTGAAACGCTCAATCGCATTCTTAAGAAGATTTTTTGCCTCCTGGGAAAGCATATTCAAACAGAACCTCTCAACCTCGGAGTTTGTCATCCTCCCGTTAAAATCTGTATTCGATCCATTGAACCTCTCCCTTTGAATCTCGTAAGCTTTCAGAACCCTTTTTCTAACCTCCTTTGAGCTTTCACCTTTCACGTTCTCCACAAGGTCCTCGTCTCTGACGGGATCCACCCAAACCTTCAGATCTATCCTATCCTTTATGGGCTGGGAGACCTTCGAGTTGTAGGCCCTTATCTGGTTCCTCGTGCACGTACATTCCTTAAAAGGGTTCCCAAAGTTACCGCAGGGGCAGGGGTTCTGAGCTGTTATCAGGGTGAACTGTGCAGGAAATCTAACCCTTCCCCGCGCCCTCGATATGTTTATGTATCCGTCCTCCATCGGCTGGCGAAGGACCTCTAAGGACCTTCTCGAGAACTCAGGGAGCTCGTCCAGGAAAAGGACTCCTTTGTGTGCAAGCGATATCTCCCCAGGCATGGGAACCGAGCCGCCTCCTATGAGTGAGACCTCCGAAGCGGTGTGGTGGGGAGATCTGAAGGGCCTCTCCGTGATCAGTCCGTCCGAGAGTAGACCCGCGACGCTGTATATCCGGCTGACCTCGAGCATTTCCTCAAATTCCAAGGGAGGGAGTATTGTGACTATCCTCTTGGCGAGCATGGACTTTCCAGAGCCTGGAGCCCCAATCATGGAGAGGTTATGGGCTCCCGCCGCTGCTATCTCAAGGGCTTTTTTCGTAAGACTCTGGCCCAGAACGTCCCCAAGGTCTATGTCCAGGTTTCGGTTTCTATTTAGAAGTTTTTCGTAGTCCACATCAACAGGCAGGGTCTCTCTGTTTCCGTTAAGAAAATCGACCACTTCGCTAAGGTGTCTGAAGCCGTAAACCTCAGCCCCCTTTACCACCGCCCCTTCAACTGCATTTTCCAAAGGTAGAACAAACTTCGTATAGCCTTCGCTCTTGAGTGAAGCGACCACGGGAAGCACCCCGGAAACTCTGCTCAGCCTCCCATCTAAGGAAACCTCTCCCAAGAAAACAAACTCCGCAACCCTCTGAGGATCGATCTGTCCACTCAGGGCGAGAATACCTATAGTTATAGGAAGGTCGTAGAGCGTTCCCTGTTTCTTGATATTGGAGGGGGAGAGGTTCACCGTTATACGTTTCTGAGGGAAGCTGAAGCCCAAGTTCTTTATGGCGCTCCTAACCCTTTCTTTGGATTCCTTTATGGCCGAATCGGGTAGTCCAACGATGTTGAAGGAGGGTATTCCTGGGGAGAGGTCTACTTCTACGTCAACTTCGTACCCATCTATCCCCCAGATCCCTCCGCTCTTTACCTTTATAAAGCTCATCCTTTGCAGGCCTCATTGAGGTTGTGAATTATATTCTCGAAAGCAGGTATAACCTTCTTAACTACAAACTTGAAAACATCTTCTGCAAGAGAAAAGTCGTATATGTGAACAACGTTGTTTCTCATCCTAACTATCCTGGGAATATCTTCAGAGTATTTATCGTCTATGAGACCCACCGAATATAAAGACTTAAAGCAATCCATAGGGGAGTTGCATTCTATTCCTTTTCCCTCTAAGAGAAATAGTCTGATAGTCTTCCAGAGGGATTCGTATGTGTACTCAAACCTCTTTGCAGTTACCTCATAGAGGATTTCTCTGGGTAGAGAACCTTCCAGATCCTTAACCTCCCTCAATCTCTGGAAAGCTCTTTCCGTTTGATCCAGCTTCTTAAGTAGTCTTTTCCCACATGCCATATAATTGCTCCCCTAAGCGCAAAGAGCAGGAAATTTTCATCGAGGTGTCTTAACTCCACGAGGTCTATCCTTCTGAGAGTATCCACATTCTCGTTTAGATCTCTTTGAAGCTGCAGGAAAACCTCGTCTGGTATCGGCGTAGTGCAATCTATACCTATATCTATATCAGATCTTGGAGTCGATTTACTCTGAGCTTCGGAACCAAACAGGATAACAACACACTCATTCAAATTTAGGTTTTGTTCCAGAACCTTCATTATCTGATCCTTCAAGTTTTCTGTTATCATCTTCTGTTTCTATAAAACTTCAGGACCTCCCCATTTTCAGCGTCGAGGATTATGTATCCTTCGGTACCCTTCACCTTCCAAAAGCACTCTCCTGTTCTCTTAGACTGGCTTATCCACGCCTTGAAGGGCGTTCCCACCTGTGCTCTCGCGATCTCCACCGCCCTCTCTATGTCTATCGCTCTCCTGATGCAGTCGTAGTAGCTTCCCGCAAAGGACAGACTATAAATGGCTGCCAGAATGATAAAAGCTTTCATCCCTCACCTCCTTTATGTAGAATACCCCAACCGCTTCCGGATATTTTAATTCGCATAAAGCACTCATGCAAGGGAAATTTCATGAAATGGATTTATACGTTAGGACTCAGGTTTAATAGCTCACACGTTGCAATTTTTGGAGCCATAAAACCTCCCCATCAGGATCACGTAATTCAGGATCTTCTTCAGGTTCCTTATGCCCTTTAGATCCTCTGGGGTTTTGAGTGCTCCCCGCAGCCTTCTCCTTATTATCTCTTTCGCTGTCTCCTTCCCTATTCCAGGAACCTTTATAAGGAGATCGTAATCGGCTCTGTTTATCTCAACCGGGAAAAGGTGCATGTTCCCCTCTGCCCAGGCCTCCTTAGGATCTTTATCTTCAGGCAGTCTGCCGTTCTCGAAAGGCAAATCCTTCCAGGAGAAGCCGTAATCCCTTATCAAAAAGTCAGCCTGGTAGAGCCTGTGTTCCCTTTTCTTGGACTCGGGTGGTTTGTTCTCCAGAGGGGTTTCCCTCACAGGGAAGAAGGCACTGTAGTAAACCCTGTTTAGTCTAAGCTTCCTGTACAGGTACTCCGAGCTTTTGAGTATCTCCTCGTCGGACTCATCGCTCACGCCGACCATAACCTGAGTTATGTGGCTCTTCCCCTCATAGTTCTCAAGTATCCTGCTTACCTGAGCTATGTTGGGGATTATCTCCTTCCTGAGGCTTTTTCCTTTAGCTATCCTTTTTAGCTTTTCCTCGTTGGGAGCCTCTATGTTCATCGATACTCTGTCGGCGAGCTTTACCGCCTCCTCGAGAGTCTGGAGGCTCACGCCAGGCATGAGTTTCAGATGTATGTAACCTCTGTAATTGTACCTCTTCCTGAGTATCTCAGCCGTTTCTATCAGCTTCTCCATGGTAACCTCGGGATGACCGAATATCCCCGAGGAGAGAAAGAGACCCTGGACCTTACCTTTTGTGTACAGCTCCATAAATCCCCTGGCAAGGTCCTCTGGTTTTATGAAGAGCCTGGGGGTGGAGTTTCTATCCCTTCTGAAAACGCAGTAGTCACAGTTCTTGTCGCAGTATGTAGAGAGCATCGTCTTCAGAATAGGTTTCTTCCCCCGGGGTGTGGAGGCGTTGTATATGCAGCTTCCCAGGTCAGGTTCCCTCTCACACTCGAACTTAGCTAGCTTTGAAAGGAGCCTGAGCTTCTTCCCAGGGTCCATGCCTAAAAAGATAGTTGATTGACCCATGTCATCAACCGGCGAAATTTGTGGAATATGCTTTAACAAGCAATTCTGGAGGTAAAGCATGGAGAATCTGCAAGAGCTCGCGGTGAACTTTGGAAAGTTCGTCGCCGAGAGGGACGAGATCCAGATAGAAGACATAACGGAGGAGACGGTTGAGGAGGTTGTTCAGGAGTTTATAAGGCAGGTACTAAAAGGTAAGAGCCTGACGGAGGAGGAACTTGCCCTCGTTCACGTTGCGGTGGAGCACGGCCTCTTCGACGGGGCAACGGTGAATGAGATGGAGGGTTGAGCTAAGTTAAAATTAACATTGTGGAGGAGCTCGAGAGACTCAGGAAGAGGATC
>WFPN01000269.1 GCA_015487535.1 Aquificaceae bacterium | reverse complement strand
AGTCTATTTGACCTTGGAGCTTCGCCCTCTCTTTGTTAAACCACTGATTGAAAGACTTTAGTTCTCTTCCCGATACTATGAAGCTCTTTAGCTCAGGATTTTCCGACACCACAGCAAGAAGTTCGTCAAGTCCAATGTCTATCCCAGCTCTGTATTTCCCTTTGGGCTTTTTATCTTCAAGAGAGCACTCGTAAACCACATCCACATAAAGGTCCTCACCGAAAAACTTGAGCCTTATGGAACTTACTCTATGAGGAAAATCTTTTGGAAGCTTTACCTTGAGGTATTCCCCTTCCCTCAGTCTTATCAAAAGCGAGTCTTTCCCCTGACTGAAAGTGTTTACGTTCCCTTCCGCTGAGAAGTTCATTAAGAACCTCAGCTTCTTAGGTTTAGGAGGTCTCGGAATGCCCCTGAATCTCTCAGGGTTTTCCTTGAAGCTCTGCAAAGCCCTGAAAAAGCCCTTAAAGTCCTTTATTACCTGCCTTATTACTGACTGGACAAAGTGAGGGTTTCCTATTTTTTCCTTTTGAGCTTTCAGTCTATCAAGAAATTCCCTAAGCTCTTGCTCAGCCTGTATGTTCCTGATTACTCTTTCAAACTCTTCCCTGTATTTGCCCGAATACTTCCTTGTGGAAAGAAGACCATAGAGTATGGACTGATTGAGGATGAGCTCTTTGTAGATAAGCCTGTATCTCCTTATGAGGATTATGAGTATGTTCCTGAAGTGTGCAAGGTCGTAGAGGAACTTCCTTACCTTTTCTTTTCTCTCTTTACCTGAGATCCTTATTGTGAGCGCTCTTTTAGCCTCCCCGATTTTTTCTGATTTCATAGGCTAATTATATACTTATTAAGGTGTTTCTCCTGTACCTTCTGAGCCTTCTCTACGGCAAAGCCGTCAATCTAAGAAACTTCCTGTACAACAGGGAGATCTTGAAGAGTAAAAAGCTTCCCGTTCCCGTTGTCTCGGTGGGCAACATCTCCGCAGGAGGGACGGGCAAAACATCTCTGGTCAGATACCTTGCCCAGGAGCTTGGAAGGACCCTCCGGATGGCAGTCCTTTTAAGAGGCTACAGGAGGAAGAGCAAAGGAGCTCTAATAGTATCCGAGTGGGGTGAGATAAGGGCGGGTATAGAAGAGGCTGGGGACGAGGCCTATCTCCTGGCAAAGCTACTTCCGCGCGTCTCGGTTGTCGTTTCCGAGGACAGGTATGAGGGAGGGGTGCTGGCGGTTCAGGATCTCGGGGCCGAGCTTGTAATCCTCGACGATGGGTTCCAGCACAGAAAACTCTACAGAAATATAGATATAGTTCTTCTAAAGAAAGGAGACCTCACAGATAGACTTCTGCCAGCTGGACTCTTGAGAGAACCTGTTCGGAACATTGCCCGTGCAGATACCGTGGTGCTGTCCTACCAGGATGTGGAGCCTTTCGAGTTCGAATTCGGAGGAAAACCCATATTCAAGATGTTCAGGAAGTTTACAGGTCTTTTAAACACGCGCTTTGAGCGCGTCCCTCTTGAAGCTCTAAAGGACAGAGAAGTTATAGCCTTCGCGGGGCTCGGGAGCAACGAGCAGTTCTTCAGGTCTCTTGAAAAACTCGGTTTCAAACTTAAAGAGAGACTGAGCTTTCCGGATCACTACCACTACAGGGACTTTGAACTTAAAAAGGAAGAGGTCTATATCACCACCCTCAAGGACATGGTAAAGCTCCCACCGGCCGAGAACCTCTTTGCCCTCGATTTCGATCTAGAGGTAAAGGGGCTCTTAGATTTCGTAACGGAGAGGTTACGCGCACGACTTTAGCCCTTCCTTTCGAGAGCGGCTTTCACGAACGAGGCGAAGAGTGGGTGCGGGTCGAAGGGCTTGCTCTTGAACTCGGGGTGGAACTGACAGCCTATGTACCATGGATGGTCCCTCAGCTCCATTATCTCCACAAGCCTCCCATCGGGAGATAGCCCCGAAAACCTCATGCCGTGCTCTTCAAACAGCTTTCTGAACCTGTTGTTGAACTCGTACCTGTGCCTGTGCCTCTCGTAAACGATTTCCTTTCCGTATATCTCCCTTGCCTTGGTACCCTCCTGAAGAGCGCACGGATAGGCCCCGAGCCTCATGGTCCCGCCCAGCTTGTCTATATTCTTCTGATCCTCCATCAGGTCTATAACCGGGTAGGGCGTATCGGGATCGAACTCTGTAGAGTTGGCCTCCTTCAGGCCCAGGACATTTCTTGCAAACTCCACCGCCATAAGCTGCATACCCAAGCATATCCCGAAGGTGGGAACGCCCTCCTCTCTACCTATCTTCAGGACCTCGATCTTGCCCTTGGTCCCCCTCTCACCAAAGCCTCCGGGGACAAGGATCGCATCCATCTTCGATATGTTCTCCGGATCGAGCTTCTCCGAGCTCTGCCAGATTATGTTTACCCTAACGTTGTTCGCTATACCTCCGTGGGTTAAAGCTTCTATTATGCTCTTGTAGGCATCCCTGAGCTCCACGTACTTTCCAACTACTCCTATGTTCACCTCCCTCTCTGCGGTCCTCAGGACGTTTACCACCTTCTTCCACTTGGAGAGGTTCGTGTCCCTTAGCTCCAGATCGAGTCGCTGGGCCACTATCCTGTCGAGGCCCTCCTCCTTGAACTTGTTGGGAAGATCGTATATGTAATCGAGGTCGGGAGCCGAGATAACCGCCTCCTCGTCCACGTTCGAGAACAAAGCTATCTTCGCCTTTATACCCTTCGGGAGGTCCCTGTCCGCCCTGCATATTATCGCGTCCGGCTGGATACCGATCGCTCTGAGCTCCTTTACCGAGTGCTGGGTAGGTTTGGTCTTGAGTTCCCCAGCCGTCTTTATGTAGGGAACGTAAGTGACGTGTATGAACATAGAGTTCTTTCTGCCTAACTCTAAGGAGAGCTGCCTTATCGCCTCGAGGAAGGGAAGACCTTCTATGTCCCCCACAGTACCCCCTACCTCCACTATTACAACGTCGTGGCCGCCCGATACCTTCTTCACAAGCTCCTTTATCTCCTCGGTTATGTGGGGTATGACCTGGACCGTCGCACCCAGGTAGTCCCCCCTCCTCTCCCTAGATATGACGTTGAAATAGACCTTCCCGGCGGTAACGTTGTTGTCTTTGCTCATCACTGCGTTGGTGAACCTCTCGTAGTGGCCAAGATCGAGATCGGTCTCGGCCCCGTCCTCGGTAACGTAAACCTCCCCGTGCTGATAGGGGCTCATAGTTCCAGGGTCCACGTTCAGGTACGGGTCGAGCTTCTGGAGGGTGATCCTGTAATCCATACCTTCGAGTATTGCCCCTATGGAAGCTGACGTGACTCCTTTACCAAGGGAGGACAGAACTCCCCCGGTGACGAAGATGAATTTGCTCATGTGAGAAAATTATATTATGGAAATTCCCTCCCAGTGGTGGACCACCGCCGAGAGAAATCTGTTCAACCCTGAGGAAACCAGAAGGCACTTCGAAAAGCTCCTAAGCCTACATCCAAATCCTAAAACCCTCCTCGAATACCTCAACGAGAGGCGCTTTGTGCTCCTTCTGGAGATCCTTGAGCAGTCCGAGTGTCTGAGAAGTTTTCTCTTCAGACATCCCGATGAGTTCGAGAAAGAGATCCCGGGGCTCTGGTACGTAGCTAAGGAAAAAGAGGATTACCTTAACGAGCTTTCCCAACTGATCTCGGATTCGGATACAGAGGAGAAGCTCTCAGAAAAGCTAGCCTACTACAGGCACAGGGAGCTCTTGAGGATATTTGCAAAGAACATTCTCGGTACAGCTAAGATAGAGGACATACTTAGGGAGTACTCCTACCTTCCCGACGCCATGCTCGAGGTCTCATACTCGAGAGCTTTCAGAGAGATGAGGGAAAAGATCGGCCTGCCGCTGACAGAGGACGGAAGGGAAGCCAGCGGATGTGTGATAGCT
>WFPN01000268.1 GCA_015487535.1 Aquificaceae bacterium | reverse complement strand
AACCTGTTGATATATTCAACCTTAAAGACGAGAACCTGAAGCTGGTCAAGAAGATAAATGTCCTGAGACTTTTCAGGGAATACGTGAGTTCAGGAACAAGACCCATATTCTTAGAAGGAGAATACTGCAACAGGGTCCAGGGTATCGTTGAAAAGACCATATTCTACGATGTACCCTTCTACCTCCCTTCGGTCCAGAGTAACCACATGAGGCTTATGAACGCTGTAATTGGACACCTGATAAATTCTCCCATACCTACGGTAAACGTATCCAAACTTTGCAGTGAATGGCATGTGGGCAAGGAGAAGCTTTATCAACTTCTGAGCGTCATGGAAGCGGTTGAGCTTCTCAAGGTTGTAAAGAGGAAAGGGGACAGGAGCGTTTACTCAAAGGGGGCAAAGATACTGATAAACGACCCCTCGGTTTATCACTGCTTTAATGGCAACCTCGGAACTGCAAGGGAGGCTTTCGTCGTGTTTGCCCTCTCCGAGAGGTATGAAGTTTATGCAAGTCCCAGGGAAGAAGATTACGACTATCTTGTAGATGGCAAGAAGATAGAGGTGGGCGGTAAAAGGAAAGAACTCAAGTCTGCGGATTTCGTGATAAGCGACGGTTTAGAGCTCCCTGTCAGGAACAGAATTCCCATGTGGCTCCTGGGGATGGTGTGGTAGAGATTCCTTTTGAATTACTCCTCTAAAACCTCAAACTCTATATCCCCTACCTTAAGATACTCTATCAGGAGAGCATCTTCCACGATCTCGGCTATTTCTTCTTCTTCGTGAAAAAGAATCTGGAAGAGGAGAACCTTTTGGATGTCCTTTATTATTGAGAGGAGAGCCTCCCCGTCCTGCCTTTCCATAGCTTCCTTAATTTTACTTTCCAGCTCTTTCTCTTTCTCACTACCGAGGGAAACATCTAAGATTTCGCCTTCTACGAATTTTACCTTCATATCTTCAAAGAGCGGGCGACGGGACTTGAACCCGCGACCTCCTGCTTGGGAAGCAGGCGTTCTACCACTGAACTACGCCCGCTAGGTATTTATTATATAACCTGCGGCCCGTTTGGGTGTAGGGGTAGCCTAGAGTATCGGAAAGGGGCTTTACTCCGCCCGAATGCTTGCAAAAGGCATTCCTTTATAGGATAATTATTCATTCCATAATCCCAGGAGGAGAAGAAATGACCAGCGTTCTGGAAAGGGTTCAGAAGAGATACCTACCTCAGAAGGAGTATCCGAACTTCAAAGTCGGAGACACGGTAAGGGTTCACTACAGGATCAAGGAAGGGGACAGGGAAAGGATACAGCCCTTCGAGGGAGTGGTTATAAGGATAAGAGGCTCGGGAGCTGATAAGACCTTTACGGTCAGGAAGGAATCCTACGGTGTAGGGATAGAGAGGATATTCCCCTACTACAGCCCCAACATAGAGAAGATAGAGATCGTGAAGATAGGTAAGGTCAGGAGGGCAAGGCTGTACTTCCTCAGAGAACTCAAGGGTAAGGTAGCCCAGAGGAAGATCAAGGAGATAAAGAAGTGGGAATACGAGGCTATGCAGAGGAGGAAGGAAGAGGCCCGCAGGCAGAGGGAGGAGGAACAGAAGGCTCAGGAGGCCGAAACCGAAGAGAAAACCCAGGAAGAGACTCCCCAGGAGTCTAATGACTGAGTACGAAGAGGAGTTCTGGAAAAAGGGCCTCTTGGTTGCAGGCGTTGATGAGGCCGGACGTGGGCCGCTTGCCGGCCCGGTTGTCGCCTCCGCAGTCATCCTGCCCCCATTCACCGAACCCTTTCTGAAGGGAGACTCTAAAAAACTCAGTAAAAAAGAGAGGGAGGAGCTGTACGAGCATATAAGAAAGACCGCTCTCGCGGTGGGAACGGCCGTGGTTGATAGTGCGGTTATAGACAGGATAAACATATACCAGGCTACGAAGCTCGCTATGAAGCGTGCCCTTGAGGATCTGAACCATCACTATGATGTGGTCATAAGCGATTATGTGAAGCTGGAAGGCTTCAACTGTCTCCCTCTGGTCAAGGGCGACGAGCGGAGTCTCAGCTGTGCCTGTGCTAGCGTGGTTGCAAAGGTTCTCAGGGATAGGATAATGGAGAGGTTCCACGAGATTTATCCAGAGTACGAGTTCGTAAAGCACAAGGGCTACCCAACAAAAAAACATAGAGAATTGATAAAAAAGTTCGGCGTAACGGAGATACACAGAAGGAGCTTTAAGCTTTGAAACGAGAGGAGTTTTACACATTCATACTCAAAGGGCTCGGTATTCTGTTTATCTTCGTGCTTGGATACATAGCCGAGGTGGGACGTAAGTATCCTAATTGGATTGAAGGTGAAAGGGTCTTATTTACAACCGGAGTTATACTTGAGCTCTCGGTTGTGTTTACCATGATGGTCTTTATATTCAAGTTATGGAGGAGAATTGAATGAGCTGGGAGTGGTATCTCTTCTTTCTCATGGTCGCTCTCGTAATAGGTGGCTTACTTTACCTATCTTACGAAGTCCTAAAAACTCCCGACGAAAGAGAAAAGATAACCTGATGCACACTCCCGTCCTTCTGGAGGAATCAACAGACCTGCTCTTGGGCGGTGGTGGAAGGCTTTTCGTTGATTGCACGCTCGGTCTTGGGGGTCATGCGAGGAGGATCCTCGAGAAGAACCCGCAGGCCTTCGTTATAGGAATAGACAGGGACGAGGAAGCGATAGAACTTGCCAGGGAGAACCTCAGAGAGTTTGAATGGAGGTTTTTCATATACAAGGCGGACTTTGCAGACCTTGACGAAGTGCTAAGGGCCGAAGGTATAGATAAGGTAGATGGCTTCCTATTTGACCTGGGTGTATCCATGCTCCAGCTTAAGAGTGAGAGAGGATTCTCCTTCCAGATAGAGGCTCCCCTAGACATGAGGATGGATAAGGACCAGAAGCTAACGGCTTATAAGATTGTAAACGAGTATCCCGAGAGGGAGCTGGCTAGGATCATATGGGAGTATGGTGAGGAGAAGCTCAGCAGGAAGATAGCGAGGGCCATAGTCCGGTACAGGAAAAAGAAGCCGATAGAAACCACAAAGGAGCTCGCCGAGATAGTCCTCTCGGTTTATCCGGAGAGGCTGAAGCACGGTAGGATCCACCCCGCCACAAGGACCTTTCAGGCGATAAGGATAGAGGTAAACAGGGAGCTCGAAAGCCTGAAGATAGCCCTTGAGAAGACCCCGGACCTTCTGAACCCCAAGGGTAGGCTCGTGGTTATAAGCTTCCACTCCCTCGAGGACAGGATAGTTAAGAACTTTTTCAAAGAGCACTCCGATATTTTCAGGGTTCTTACGAAGAAGCCTATAACCCCCTCGGAAGAGGAGATAAAGATGAACCCCGCCAGCAGAAGTGCTAAATTAAGAGCAGGGGAGAGGATATGAACCCGTTCCTGTTAGTAGG
>WFPN01000267.1 GCA_015487535.1 Aquificaceae bacterium | reverse complement strand
CTTCCTTTATATCTGTCAGGACCCACATAGGTTACGGGAGTCCACTCCAGGACACAGCCAAGGTTCACGGCGCACCCTTGGGTACTGAAAACGTTGTGGAGACGAAGAAGCATTTTGGCTGGCCTGTTCAGGAGTTTTACGTTCCTAAGGAAGCCCTTGAGTACACTAGAAGACACGTCCAGCTGGGTCAGGATAGAGAGAGGGAGTGGGAGGAGCTATTTGAGGAGTATAAGAAGGAATATCCCGAGCTTGCTGAAGAGCTGGAGAGAGCTTTTAGAAGGGAGTGGAGCATTGATTGGTACGAAAAAGTTCCCAAGTTTGAGGAGCCTATGGCAACGAGGAAGGCGTCTGGGAAGGTCCTGAACATCATGGCTGACTATATACCAACTATGCTAGGCGGCTCTGCGGATCTATCCGAGTCCAATAACACGGTTCTTAAGAACTACCCAGACTTCGAGGCGGATTCACCTACGGGTAGGAACATCCACTACGGGGTGAGGGAACACGCCATGGGGGCAATAATGAACGGGATGGCCTACCACGGTGGGATCCTTCCGTACGGTGGGACCTTCCTTATATTCTCCGATTACATGAGGCCTCCAATAAGGCTGGCCGCAATGGCCGGCTTACAGGTCATATACGTACTTACCCACGACTCGATAGGTTTAGGTGAGGACGGGCCGACCCATCAGCCAGTTGAACAGCTTCCTTCCCTAAGACTTATACCGAACCTGGTTGTTATAAGACCTGCGGACGCAAACGAGGTGAAGGTGGCCTGGAAGGTAGCCCTCCAGAGAAAGAACGGGCCGACGGCTATCGTTTTAACAAGACAGAGCGTTCCTCTGATAGATAGGAGCAGATACCCTTCTGAGGAGAACCTAGAAAAGGGGGCGTACGTTCTCTCCGATTGTGAGGGGACGCCGGATGTGATAATTATAGGGACAGGCTCTGAGGTCCATGTGGCCCTCAGAGCAAAGGACATACTCGAGGGGAGAGGTATAAAGACTAGGGTGGTGAACTTCCCCAGCATAGAGCTCTTCGAAAGCCAGAGCGATGAGTATAAGGATAGCGTTCTCCCGAGGGAGGTTACTAAGAGGGTAGTTGTGGAGGCTGCGAGAGGATCATGTTGGCACAAGTATGTGGGGTCAGATGGGCTGATTATCTCTATGGAGAGCTTTGGGAAATCTGCTCCGGGCAAGGTCCTTTTTGAGCACTTCGGCTTTACTCCTGATGCAGTAGCCCAGAAGGTGATTGAGAAGTGGTTTAAGTAGCGCAGCCTTCAGAGTCTGTTCTTCTTGTCCGTTCCTTTGTACCCCACCATCTCCCTTATGGCCTCTGCGAACTCCCTGATCTCTTTTTGAGCACCCTCGTGGGTTCTTAGGGTTATGAAGTTGTCAAGGGCAATCCTGGGGACCGTCCAGTAGTAACGGGTCTTCATAAACTGTGGAAGTATTCCCCTTGCGAGCTCCTTGGCAACTTCTTTCTCCGTCATCCTCTCGTAGAGGGTGTGGCTCTCATCTATTAGCCTTTTTATCTCCTTCAGAAACTCTGTGTGGAATGGCTCTTCTACAGGCTCGTCTATGGACGCCTGCTTGTTGGATTTCGCCTGCTTTCTGAGCACCTCGGGAATGTAGAACTTTATATCGTAGGTGGTGTACCTTCTAGATATCTCGTTGTAGGATCCGAACCTGTGCCTGTGCCACTGGCGTGCTACGAATAGGGGGCATTCGACTATGAAGGTGTAGTAATCCATATCCGTCCCAAGCTCCAGCTTATCAACCAGACCTACCCAGCCCGAGGAGGTTTCCACCTTCTCCTGAAGGAAAACTCTGTCCGTTGTATAGGGTAATTTCGAGAGTCCTTCGTCCGAGATATTCCCTCCACTTTCCACTATGCTCCACGTTGCCGGGAAGAACCTCTTTACTTCCTCGAATATGCCTTCTGGAAGGTGCTCAATTGAGTTTATGGCGTTCCTGAGGTTCATCCATATAAACCCTCCCGAGTAGTATATCTGAACGGCAGGGCTCTCAAGCCTCCCGAGCACGCTGAGCCAGTTCTCCTTTGTTCCCTCGAAGGCTATTATGTTGTGTTCGAAGGGCGATGCATGCCTGTGCCTGAATAGAAACCTTATGAGCCTCTTGTCCCTCTCTGGATCTACCTTCTCGTCCTTGCCAAAAGATACCCTCGCACATCTTACTATCCTCTGGTCAGAACCCATCACGTGGACTTCCATCACTCCACCTCTTTCCACCTATCTTTCTCCTTGTCGTAAACCATTATCTTTCCCCTCTCCATCTTTACGATGTGCCCTTTTCCGAGATGGCTCAGGACCTTTATAAGGCTGAGAAGATCGTTCACCAGCTTAGCTTCATGTAGGCTCACGCTTCCTATCCTTCTGTACACAAGGATTATCAGGAACCAGGTAAATAGGAACATACCTCCCAGGAATATCCCCACGCTAAATAGGAACTTTTCAAAATCTGGAGTGTCCTTACTCTCGGCCTTGGCAGAAGCTACCTCCATTCTGAGCATACTTATCTCTTTTCTGAGCTCCTCTATGCTTTCCTTCAACTCCGATTCCCTAACCGATGCCTCTTCGGTTACTTCAGTATCTTTAGGCTCTGGATACACTACGTACGAGGGGTCTATCTCACACTTCTTTACAAAGGCGTCCGGGAAAAACCTTCTTACCTTCCTTAGCATTAGAGTTAGATCTCTCGATCTCTCCTCAGCTCCTACCCTGAGAAGATAGACATCACCCCTCAGCTCTATCCTCGCTCCAGGAAAGTCCTTTATCCTTTCGAAGTCGGTCTTGGCAAGCTCGAAGCTCCTGTAAGTTGCCACCTGGATACAGTACTTCTCTTCTGAGGAGAAGGACACCTGGATTAGTAAAAATAGAAGCATTAGTATCTTAACCATTATCGAGAGTATTATAAAAGCCAGATCAGGAGAAGGTCATTCCTGCGTATGATACTTTAGAGTCTGTAGGTTCCTCGTTGTATATGTCGTAGTCTATCTCCTTTCCCTCCTTGACCCCAAGCTCCTTTAGGACCTCCGTAAAAACGTAATTGGTAAACTGGCCGTCTATCCTAGTCCTGTTGTTGTCAGACTCCAGGAGTTTAAAGGCGGAGGAGCTTTCAAGTTTTTCCAAGAGCTTTATGTACTCCTTGTCCCTGAAGGAGGGATCGTAGCTGAAGGGGTCCCCGAACTTTTTCCCTACGTGGCTCATGTCCACGCTCGATATAACCAGGACGTCCCTGCTCTTTATAGCGTGGCTTATCTTCTGAGCGATCTCCTTAAGGGAGTCCTCGTTCCCGTAGGAGACTATGGCGGGCACAACCTTAGCCTTCGGGAACAGACGCTTTACAAACACAGCCTGAAACTCTATAGAGTGCTCCATCCTGTAAGAGATGATGTCCTGGAAAATATCGTGCTCAAAACTCTCCCTCAGCTTTTCCACTACCTCCTTGTCCGTTTCAAGCACGCCGAGGGGCGTCTCTATATCCAGGGGACACACTGAGAATGGTGTCTCGTGTATGTAATGGGAAACGCCCAGCACTACAACAGTATCTGGCTTCCAGCCTACCCTTCCGTACACCTTTCCGTACGTTTTTATAGCCACCCTCATGTCCATGTGTGGAACTAGGATTCCCACGGGGGAGTCCTTATCGGAGGCCTCCAGGCTAGAGTCTATAAACCTTTTCAACTCATCTGGATCTCTGGGATAGGCTTCCCCCGCGTGGTATGGCTTTAGTACCTTAGAGGCCAGCATGTTCTCTCTTAGCTCTTTAAGTGCCCTTTCGAACCTGTCGTTCAGAAGGAGGAGGTTCTTGTCGAGCAATCTCAGTACTTCCATGTAGTCCTCGGTGTTGAGTATGCTTCCCGTCCTTTTGAAGAACTCTGCCTTTATCTCACTCTCGTTCCTGCTCCCGTCCATGAGGGACATCAAAAGTAGCAGCTGAGGGGAAACCACGAGTGGAGGAGACAACCCGTAAGGGTCCCTCAGGAGGAACTGATCTCCGTAAGGCTGAACGTCCAGAAACCTTACCCTGGGACGTTCCATCTCAAACGGCTTTCTCGTAGATGAGCTTGGGTTTCTGCTTGTTGGTAACAGTTTCCCTGTCCACTATAACCTTCTTGACGTTCCCAAGGGAGGGTATCTCGAACATAATGTCGGTCATTATCTCTTCCATTATGGCCCTCAGGCCTCTTGCCCCAGTCTTCCTCCTTATGGCCTCCCTTGCTATCTCCCTAAGGGCCTCCTCGGTGAACTCCAGCTCCACACCGTCCAGTTCGAGGAGCTTCTTGAACTGTTTCACGAGGGCGTTCTTCGGCTCTACCAGTATCCTTACAAGATCCTCTTCACCCAGCTCGTCCAGGGTAGCTATGACAGGGAGTCTCCCTATGAACTCAGGTATAAGGCCGAACTTTATCAGATCGTCCGGTTCCACGAAGGCGAGGACGTTCTCCTCGTCTATGGATTTCTTTATGGAGGACTCGAAGCCCATTACGGACTTGCCCAGTCTGTGCTTTATGATCTCCTCTAGGCCGACGAAGGCTCCGCCGCATATGAAGAGTATGTCCGTAGTATCTATCTGTATGAACTCCTGGTGGGGATGCTTCCTTCCTCCCTGAGGGGGGACGTTCGCTACAGTGCCTTCTATTATCTTCAGAAGCGCCTGCTGGACACCCTCACCGGAGACGTCCCTCGTTATAGAGGGGTTTATGCCCGATTTCTTAGCTATCTTGTCTATCTCGTCTATATAGACTATCCCCTTCTGGGCAGCGTCCACGTCGTATCCACAGTTCTGGAGGAGCCTAGTGAGGACGTTCTCAACGTCCTCTCCCACGTAACCAGCCTCAGTGAGGGACGTGGCGTCGGCTATCGCGAAGGGAACGTTCAGGATCTTGGCCAGGGTCTTAGCAAGGAGAGTCTTTCCCGATCCGGTCGGACCTATGAGGAGGATGTTGCTCTTTTCAACCTCCACACCGCCCAGGTCTATCCCGGACTCCTTAGCCTTTATCCTCTTGTAGTGGTTGTAAACGGCAACCGAGAGGACCTTCTTTGCCCTCTCCTGGCCTATTACGTACTCGTCCAGAACCTTCTTTATCCTCTCTGGAGTGGGGAGGTCGTCAAGATTGAGCTCGTACGTCTCTACCCTCTGTTCCTTAACTATATGATGGCATTTCTCTACACACTCGTCACAGATGAAGGTGTTTGAGGGACCGGCTATCAGTATCACGGCCTCTTCCTGCGGCTTGCCACAGAAAGAGCACCTCTGCTTTTGATTTCTCATACTCTTCATCCCTCACAATTTACTAAGTTACTCCCTCTTTTCAATGACCTTATCTATGACCCCGTAATCCCTCGCCTCCTCGGCAGACATGAAGTAGTCCCTCTCAACGTCCTTCTCTATCTTTTCAAGAGGCTGGCCGGTGTGCTTGGAGAGTATCTCGTTCAGCATCTGCTTTATCCTCTTTATCTCCTCCGCGTGAATGATAATATCGGTTGCCTGGCCCTGAATTCCACCTATGGGCTGGTGGATCATTATCCTCGAGTGGGGCAGAGCGTACCTCTTGCCCTTAGCCCCGGCCGCCAGCAGGACAGCTCCCATCGAGGCAGCCTGTCCTATGCATATGGTTACAACGTCCGGCTTTATGTACTGCATCGTGTCGTATATGGCCATACCCGCGGTCACCGAGCCTCCGGGGGAGTTGATGTAAAGGTATATGTCCTTCTCAGGATCCTGGGACTCTAAAAAGAGTAGCTGGGCCACTATGAGGTTGGCTACGTGATCGTCTATGGGGAACCCCAGGAGGACTATCCTGTCCTGGAGGAGCCTAGAGTAAATATCGAAGGCCCTCTCACCTCTGGGTGTCTGCTCTATGACTATGGGAACGAGCTGGTTAAGTATGTCCTTCATTCTTCTCCTCCTTCTTTAACTTCTTCCTTCGGTTGTTCTTCCTTTTGCTCTTCTTGCTTTTCAACCTCCTTTATCTTTACCTTGGAGATTATGTCTTTAAGGGCCTTCTTTCTTTTTGCGTCAGACCTCACCACCTCCATGAGGTTTTCCCTTTCGAAGTACTCTTTAACCTCCTCCTTCGTAGTTCCCATCTGCCTGGCGAGCTCTTCGAACTGCTCCTCTATGTCCTCTTCCGTTACCTCTATACCCTTCTCCTCTGCATACTTGTCCAGGATGTGCCTTAGCTTTATGTTGGCCTCCGCCTGCGGAAGGAACTCCTGGGCCATAGACCTGTAATCGAGGTATCTTGTGTCTATGCCGAACTGCTGGAGCTGGCGCACCCTGTTCTCTATGAGGAAGGAGAGCTCCCTGTTTAGGAGGGTCTTGGGAACCTCTATCTCGTGGATGCTTACCAGTTTGTCTGCAACCGCTTCCTCCACAAGGGCCGTCTTGGTCCTTTCGAACTCTCCCCTCACCTCCTCCTCGATCTTCTTCTTCGCTTCCTCCCAGTTCTCGTATCCGAGCTCCTTGGCGAAGTCGTCTCCTTCCTCCGGAAGGACCTTCTCCTTCACCTCCTTTATCTTCACCTTTATGTTTGCTCTACCTATCTCCTTGCCCTCCTGATCGTAAAGTGGCAGGTCCCTTAGCTCCACCTCTTCCTCTGGCTTTTTCCCGATAAGGGCCTGCTCGAGCTCCTCCCTGAACATCTTCTGTCCTACTATCCCGGAGGTCTCTCCGGTTACCTTCTCTCCCTCCTCCCCTTCCTTTATCTCCTGGACCTCGTACTCTATGCTTACTAGATCCCCCTCCTTTATGGGTCTGTCCTCTACCGGCTCCCAGACTGCGTGCTCCTCTTTGAGTTGCTCTATCCTCTTCTGAACGAGCTCCTCGTTGAACTCCAGTTTCGGGACCTCTACCTCGAGCCCCTCTATATCCTTCAGCTCAAATTCAGGGGGCGTTTCGAAGCTGACCGTGTAGGTTACCTTAGGGGTCTTCTCCTCGAGCTCTACCTTCTCGAGGTAAACGTCGGCAACAGGTGTGAGCTTGCTCTCCTCTATAGCTTCCTGGAGGGTCTTGTTCGCTACCTTCTTTCCAACCTCCTCCTCTATGTAGTCCTTGTATTTGGCCCTGATAAGCCACAGTGGTGCGGTTCCCTTTCTGAAGCCCTGTATCTCCACGTTTTCCTGGAGGTATTTGTAAACCTCGTTCAGGGCCTCTTCAACCTGACTTCCCTCTATCTCCACAGTCAGGGCCTTGAACAGACCTTCCCTGTCTTCGGTCTTTACCTTCATCCAATTCCTCCTTAAGCTCATGCGGGTGGAGGGAGTCGAACCCTCACGCCCTTACGGGCACCGGATCCTAAGTCCGGCGCGTCTGCCAGTTCCGCCACACCCGCTAAAGGGAATATTATAATCCCTTTTCTTTCCTTATTAGCTGCTCCGCCTCCTCCTCCGGCACGGGCCTGCCCAGGTAGAAACCCTGAACTAGATCGCACCCCATCTCTTTCATGGCCTCAAGCTGTCCCTTCGTTTCCACCCCTTCCGCCAGGGTTTCGAGACCGAGAGAGTTTGCGAGCATTATTATCGAGGAGACTATGGCCCTGTCCACCTTGCTCTGATTTACGTTCTGGGTGAAGGTCATGTCTATCTTTATTATGTCTATCGGCAGCCTCTTGAGGTAAGCCAGGGAGGAGTAACCCGTTCCGAAGTCGTCCACGGCCAGCCTGAAGCCGAGGGTCTTTAGCCTCTTTAACCTCTTTGCGGACTCCTCCGGATCGTACATAAGGGAGGTCTCCGTTATCTCGAGAACTAAGCTGAAGGGGTTCGCTTCCGTTCCCTTGAGCACCTCTTTAACTCTGTCCACGAAACGCCTGTCTATGAACTGCTTTGGAGACACGTTCACGCTCACGTACACCCCATATTTCTCCCACTCTTTCGATTTGGAAAATGCCTTTTCCATAACCCAGCCCCCTACCTCCTTTATGAAGCCGAGCTCTTCCAGGAGTGGGATGAACTTATGGGGTTGAACTAGACCCGTCCGGGGGTCGTTCCATCTCAGCAGTGCCTCCAGGCCTACGAGCTCGCCTGTGGATGCCCTGTAGATGGGTTGGTAGTAGAGTACGAACTCCTTTCTCTCCAGGGCCCTGTGGAGCTTCGTCTTTAGCGTCAGGATCTCCTCCGCCTTCCTGTTCATCTCCTCGCTGAAGAAGGCGAAGTTGTTCTTACCCTCCTCCTTAGCTTTGTACATGGCCATATCCGCGTTCTTTATAAGGGTGCTCGGATCGTCCCCGTTGTCAGGGTAAAGGGCTATACCTATAGAGGCCGAAAGATACACGTCCTCGCCGTCCGCGTCGAAGGGTGTGTCGAAGAGCTTGAGAACCTTTTCCGCCACAGCCACTATGGAACCTATATCCTTCACATCGGTTATCACGGCTACGAACTCGTCTCCACCGAACCTGGCCACCGTATCAACCTCTCTGAAGGCTGAGCTGAGCCTGTTTGCCACCTGCACCAGTATCCTGTCTCCGGCCTCGTGTCCGAGTGTGTCGTTCACGGTCTTGAAGTAGTCGAGGTCTATGAAGAGAACCGCCACCTTCGTTCCGTTCCTGTGGGCCCTCGCCATGGCGCCCTCTATCCTGTCTCTGAGGAGCGTTCTGTTCGGAAGCCCGGTCAGAGTGTCGTAGTAGGCGAGCCTCTTCAGCTCTTCCATATACGAGGAGAGCTTTTTGGCGAGCTCCCCAAAGGATTCGGAGAGGAGACTTATCTCCAGGAGGTTCGTTTTGGGTAGGACCACCTTGGGCCCCCTCTCTATTGTTCTGGTCAGTGAATCGACGGTCCTTGCCAGCCTCTCCACAGGTTCTGAGATAAAGCCCCCGAGGATCTTCGCCACTAGGAAGGATAGAGCTGAGAGGAATATTATCAAGAAGAAGATTCCTGAAAGTTCTCCAAAGAGAGAGTCCATATACGGCCGAACGGACACGAATGTGGCCACCCTCCAGCCGATATCCTCCCTCATCCTCTCCTCCCTGTAGAAGTAAGAGTGGAGATACTTCCCAACGCCGATGACGTGTTCGTCCCCTCCCCTGTGAACAATAGGTATCCCGTGCTCCGTGATCTCTATCTCGCTTACATTGAACTCGCTCAAGGGTTTCAGGTCTTTAAAGCCTGAGACTATAACCCTGCCCTTAGAATCGACTATGGTTACGAAGACTCCCTCCTTCAGAGAGGCCTCCTTGACTATCTCGTTAACGTGCTCAAGACGAAGACCGCAGTAAGCGTAGCCTATGAACTTGTCTCCCTTCACCGCGGGGACGGCTATGCCTACAACGGGCCTCAGAGCGAACTTGGCAACGAACACCTCCGTGAAGGTGTGCTTCAGTGTCTTCTTCACCCTCTTGTAGTAAGGCCTGTAGCTGAAGTTTATCCCTATCATGTACCTTCCCTTCGGATTTACCTCGGGATAGAAGGTCAGGGTCGTGGCGTTCTCGTCCGCTATGTAGCAGGCGTGCAGGTCTTGGAACGCCCTCCTTATGGCCTCCGTTTCCTTCTGAAGCTGCTCCCTGTTCTTCTTCCCCCATATTACAAGCCTGTTGGCGAGCTCCCTTACAGCGTTTAGATGTGTGTCTAGCCAGTAGGTTAGGTTGTTCTTAACGTTCTCCGTTATCAGCTCCAGATCCTCCTTCACGCTGTGAACCATCTCCTTCTCTTCCTGCTTGGCTTGGTAAACCGCCAGGATCAGGAGTGGTATAGTGGCCATGACTAGAAGGGAGAGGGAGATAACCTGCCTGTAGCTTACCTTCCTCCACTCCTTAGTGTAGAAGCTGTATATTATGGCAACCAGATCTGCTAAGGTGGCGTTCACAAGGCCGTTCACCGCATTCTTGAGGGGCAGGGTGAAGGCTACGAGAGGCTCTATCCCAAATATCCGGTTCAGGATAAGGAAGTAGGAAGGAATGCCCAGAAGGGTCCAGAATATCAGCATGGAAACCACCAGGTTGAAGCCAAGCCTCACCCTTAGCGCAGCCACGAAGAGGAACTCCAAAAGGGAGAACACGGCCCAGAAGGGATCTGAGTAGAAGAGGCCTGTCTGAAGGGAAAGCACCAGTGCCACCGGTAAGGCGTGTCTGAACCCGAGGAGCTCGAGGATTACATACAGGAAAAAACCACCGAAAGTAATAGGAAGACTGTCTAGGAACAGGTTGAGATGTACGAAGTTGAAGCCAATGGCTGCAAGAAGGATGAGCACGTAAAGAACGGGCTTCCCCTTACCCCTCACCGCACGTTCCATCTATTATTCCGCCGCCAAGGAGCAGATCTCCCCTGTAGAAGGCTACGACCTGCCCCGGTGTTATTCCCCTAACATTCTCTCTAAACTTCACCCTATAACCATCGGAAGTTTCCTCTATGCTTTCAACCGGGACGGGAACGTGCCTGTACCTTATCTGTGCCACAACCTCCTCCCATTCGGAGAGTGGAACGTGGAAGTTTATATCTTTAACGCAAAGTGTATCGTTGTAAAGGTACTCTTCCTCCCCCACAACGACGGTATTCGTAAAGGGATCTATGTCCACAACGTAGAGGGGCTTCCCGTAAGATATACCTAGCCCTCTCCTCTGTCCTATAGTGAAGTTGTATATTCCCCTGTGCCTTCCGAGGACCTTACCTGAAACGTGCCTTATCTCTCCCTCTCTCTCCCCCAGCACCTTTTCCAGATACTCCCCCGGGCTCTTCCCCATAAGAAAGCACACCTCCTGGGAGTCCCTCTTATCTGCGACCTCAAGGCCGTGGGAACGGGCGATTTCCCTGACCTCCTCCTTTGTCATGTCCCCCAGAGGGAACTCCAGGAGCTCAAGATCCTCCTTCCTAACGAGGGAAAGAAAGTAAGACTGATCCCTTCTCCTGTCCTTGCCCCTCCTTATTACCCTTCCGTACCTGGTGTGGTCTTCTACCTTTGCGTAGTGTCCCGTTGCGAGTCTGTCTATCTCGGCTACCGCTTTCAGATACCTCGCAAAGTACCCGGTCTTCACCTCCCTGTTGCAGAGGGCACATGGGTTTGGGGTCCTGCCCTTAGAGTACTCCTCAACGAAGTAGTCTATTACTCTTTCTTTAAATATCTTCTCCCAGTCGAAAGTCAGATGCGGTATTCCAAGCCTCTGGGAGACCTTTGCCGCGTCCTGAACGTCTTTGGGTGAGCAGCAGATGTTGTGCGTCCCCTCAAGCTCGCATGCTTCGATCGTGTGAAAACGCAGAGTAACCCCTATTACTTCGTGACCCTTTTCCTTCATTAAAAGGGCGGTGACGCTGCTGTCCACGCCACCGCTCATACCGACCGCTATCCTCATAGCTGGGTTAATTTAGGCTCTCTTGGGAAACTTGGAAGAGTAGAAGTCATAGATGAACCTGACGATTTCGGGGTTGAGCTCCCACTTCTTCAAAAGCTCCTCATCGTCCTTTATTAGTTCGAGCGCCCTTACCAGGAGCATATGTGGAGGCTCTTCCTCCTTGAGCAGCCCCATGCTTAGCATACCTATGAAGGTAAGCCGAACGTCCTCGGCTATCCCCTGCATCATGAGGTCAAAGCCGAACTTCTCGTAGAGTTTGTTCCTCTCCTCCTCACTCTTCGGTATCAGGCTCTTTGAGAAGGCGCATATCTTTGCCCATGTTGTGAGAGCCTTCTCCCACTCCTCCTTGGGAAGACCCTCCAGCTCTATGTTTATGT
>WFPN01000266.1 GCA_015487535.1 Aquificaceae bacterium | reverse complement strand
GACAGACCTATGCTGTGTTCCTTTTCTACTTCTTCGAGCTTCTCTTTCACGTGCTCCGGTCTGTTCCTTATTATGTAACTGCACGTGTCGGTGTCCAGCATGTAGAGCATTCAGAAGATCTCCCTCTCCTGAGGTTCCGGCTGATTTCTTTCGATCATGAAGTCCCTCGCTTCCGGGACTTTCTCGAGCTCCTTATACAGCCTGTCCCACTTGCTTTCCTTCGGGATTATCACTATTGTGCCGTCTTCCTTTTTCAGGTAAACTTCTCCCTCCTTCAGCCCGAACTCCTTGGGTATCCTCACCGCTATTGAGTTGCCACTCCTGAAGACCTTTGCCTTTTTCACATCCGAACCTCCGTATATACAAAAAGTATATACGTATTCGGTTCCGGGCAAGGATTGAAAGTCGGACAGATTCAATGCAGGCTTCCCCAGAGCGGTCATCAGGTCAAAATTCCCTAACCTCTTTAGTTCATTACTCTATTCACTCTACCGGAGTTAAAAGTTGACATGGTCACTCTCCTAGAGGAAAAGTTCATACGGTCACCATCGTAAATCCGCAGGTATGAAGGTAATGTTTACGTTTCCGCCAACTTTTTTCTCAAAGTAATCCTATTTATGCCCAGAACTTTTGAAGCAAGGACCTGGTTTCCGTTAGCTTCTCTTAAGGCTTCTTCAACAGCTAACTTGGAGATCTTATCGATCAATCTGTGGTAAACATCTCCAGGGGTCTCTTTGATTAGCCTCCTTATTTCTTTGCGAACTATATTTTCAAAACTGTTTGTTTCCCCGTGACCTTCGTAACTTAGCTTGATATCCTTTTCTGTAAGAACTTCGGAGTTGTTCAGAGCTATAGCTTTTCTCAAAGCGTTTTCAAGTTCACGGACGTTGCCTGGCCACGGGTAGTTCATGATCTTCTTTAGAAAACCATCTGTGTAGCCTTTTATCTTCTTGTCCATTTCCTTCGATAGCTTTCTCAATATACAGTTTACAAGATCGGGTATGTCCTCCTTTCTTTCCCTCAAAGGTGGTAGGTGTATGTGGATTGTTGATATTCTGTAGTAAAGGTCCTCTCTGAACTTACCTTCCTTTATAAGTCTGCTAAGATCCTTGTTCGTTGCACATATAAGCCTGAAGTTAACGCTCCTTTCCCTGTTGCTACCGATCCTCCTTATCTTCTTTTCCTGGAGAACCCTCAGTATCTTCGGCTGAAGAGAGAGGGGCATGTCCCCTATCTCGTCCAGGAAAAGCACTCCGTGGTCCGTCTCCTCTATAAGTCCAACCTTAGAAGCACTTGCACCCGTGAAAGCTCCCTTCTCATACCCGAAGAGCTCTGCCTCTAAGAGGTTCTCGGGAATGGCGGAGCAGTTCACAGCTACAAAGGGTCCTTGCCATCTTGAGGAGAGCTTCCATATGGCTTTGGCAAAGAGCTCCTTTCCTGTCCCGCTCTCCCCGGTTATGAGAACCGGAACGTCCACGGGGGCTGCCCTTCCTGCGAGCTTGAGAACCTCCTTCATGCTCCTGTATCCACCAGCTATGGAGCAGAGCTCTTCACAAAGCTCACCCTTCAGTTCATCCTCGGGTGCCGGAGGTAAAAGGATCACCCTTTCCCTTCGGTTCAACTCCTCCGATGCCCTCCTTACAACAACGTCCAGCTCCTTCAGATCGACAGGCTTTGATAGGACGTCATAGAAACCAAGGCTCGATAGTTTCATTACATACCCGGGTATGTGCTTGCCAGTTAGTGCTATGAGGATGTTATTCTCCTTCAGGTCTGGAAGCAGGGAAAACCCTACCGTGTCTATGTCCATAAGGATGACCTTTCCCTTTGTATCCTCGTCCAGGTCCTCAACACAGGGTATACCATCTAAATTGAGTGAGGTGTCTTTAGAGAAGAGAACTACCCGCTCCATGTTTAACAAATATGCAACGTGTGTATATTTTTTCAACAGCCCCCTACAGGGCCGAAACAGGAAACCTACGTTAAAAACTTGCACGCCAAATCTTCCATAAGACATCGGTTTTTGGCACGCGATTTGCAAGAGATCTCTTCGCCATGGGAAAGGTCAGCTGGGAAGAGATCTACAAGAAGAACCCCAGGGAGAGGCTAAAGAAGGAGAAGCATCCTCTGGATATACTGAAGGAGCTGGACACACTTATATCCAGAGGATACGAGAAGGTTCCAGAGGAGGACCTGGTTAGACTTCAGTGGTACGGGCTCTACCATGACAAGCCGAGGGTGGGAACCTTCCTTCTCCGTATAAAGATCCCGGCGGGTAGGCTGACCCCAGACCAGCTCCTCACCGTGGGTGAATTTGCTAAAAGATTGAACAACTACGCCGAGCTCACAACCAGACAGGACATCCAGCTCCACTACGTCAGGCTTGAAGACCTTCCTGAGGTTATCTCTGAGTTAAGAGCTGTTGGGCTGTTCAGGCCAGGGCCCTGTGGGGACACAGTCAGGAACATCACGAGCTGTCCAGTAGCGGGCGTGGACAAAGATGAGTTCTTTGAAGTGGAAGAGCCTATAGAGAAACTTTCAGAATTCTTCTCAGATCCGAACCGCAGGGAGTACTTTGACCTCCCGAGGAAGTTCAAGATAACCCTGTCCGCCTGCCCTTACCACTGCAACTATCCTGAGCTTCACGACCTTGCCTTCGTCGGGATGCTGAAGGAAGGCAAGGAGGGCTTCGCAGTCTGGGTGGGTGGGGGCCTCTCCTCAACTCCCAGGATAGCAAGACCCTTGGGTATGTTCGTGGAACCGGAAAAGGTTCTCGAGGTGGCAAAGGCTGTTGTAGATATATGGAGGGAGGATCCGGAAAACAGAAGGTCCTTTGTGCGGGCTAGGATCAAGTACTTCATAGACAGGGTGGGAGTGGAGCGCTTCAGAGAGCTTCTCCTCGAACGCCTGCCCTTCAAGCCTGAGTTCTTGGAGGAGGGGCCAAAACCCGTTAAAAGAGATTTCCACGAGGGTATAAGGGAGCAAAAGCAGAGAGGTCTTTACTACATCACCGTTCCGGTTCAGGCTGGAAGGGTTAAAGGAGACCAGCTCCTGAGGATTGGAGAAATCGCAAAAAAAGAAGGCCTCGGGGTAAGGATATCTCAGAGGCAGAACCTCATACTGACCCACGTCCAGGAGGATAAGGTTGAGTACGTAACGGAAAGGTTAAAGGATATAGGGTTTCCCCTGGATGTGTCCAGGACGAGGTGCCTCTCCATAGCCTGTACGAGCGATCCCTTCTGCAACTACTCGGTTGGTTCCGCGAAGGAGACGCTCGTAGATATACTGAACTACTTGGAAGAGAAGCTTGGGAACCTTGGAGACATCCTCATAGGGTCCGATGGATGTCCTCACGCCTGTGCCCACCACTGGCTGAACGACATAGGGCTCCAGGCGACCCACATAAGGCACCCCGATGGGAGTGTGGAGAGCGGTTTGAACATAATACTCCGGGGAGGTTACGGTAGGGAAGCGGGTATAGGAAAGATAATCGTGAAGAGGGCAACAGTTGAGGAAACGAAAGTCTACCTGGAGAACCTGATAAGGACTTTCAGGAGGTCAGGTGTAGGGAGCTTTACCGAATTCGTGAGGAGTCTGGATGATGAGGAGCTCCTAAGGGTAATGAAAGGTGAAGAGAAAGTCTCGGGGATAGAGGAGAGGGGCGTCAGGGTCAGGATGATGGGACCTCTCACGAAGTTAACGGGCGGGCTTTCAGAGCTATGGGTGGAAGCGAAAACGCTCAGGGAGCTGATAGACAAGTTAGACCAGGACTACCCCGGATTTAAGAAGAAGATCCTGAACGAGAAGGGAGAGGTAAAGTCAGCCATAAACGTGTTTGTGAACGAGGAGGACGTGAAGTATTTGAAGGGTCTTGATACAGAACTCAAAGAGGGTGATGAGGTTCAGTTCATATTAGCCCTTGCGGGAGGTGCGTTATGAGGTTCGATGAGCTCAAGATTCACGAACTCGCGGTCGAGTACGAGGATCGCTCCGCCGAAGAGGTTTTATCCTGGGCGATCGAGAACTTCCACCCGAAGCTCTACATAGCCTGGAGCAGTCAGGCGGAAGACATGGTCCTCCTGGACATGGCCTGGAGGATAAACCCTGAGGTGAGGGTCTTCACGGTTGATACGGGAAGGCTTCACGAGGAAACCTACAGGCTCATGGAAGAGGTTGAAAGGAGATACGGGATAAGGATAGAGGTCTTCTTCCCAGACAGGGAAGAGGTAGAGGACATGGTAAGTAGGTTTGGGATAAACCTCTTCTACAGAAGCGTTGAGCTGAGACACCTGTGCTGTCACGTGAGGAAGGTAAGGCCTCTCATCAGAGCTCTGCAGAAGGTGGACGCCTGGGTTACCGGGCTCAGGAGGGAGCAGTGGGCGAGCAGGCACAACATAATGAAGATAGAGGTCGACCACGACCACGGACAGATCGTTAAGGTTAACCCCCTCGCCGACTGGACGGAGGAGGAGGTCTGGAAGTACATAAGGGAGAATAAGGTCCCTTACAACGAGCTTTACGAGAAAGGTTTCAGGAGCATAGGGTGTGTCCCCTGCACGAAACCTGTCGCTCCCTTTGAGGATCCGAGGGCAGGGAGGTGGTGGTGGGAGGAGAACGCACCCAAAGAGTGCGGGATGCACTGCAGTCTTGAGACCGGCGGTTTTGAGAAGATCGCAGACAAAGTTCTGGAGGGATTGAAAGATGGCGATAAACGTTCCGGTAAAGGTGAGCAGGGAGAGGTTTGAAAGGGTTTTGAAAGATAGAGGCTGGAAGAAAGTGAGGTTTAACACTAGGGAAGCGTTTATGAAAGAAAGCGAGGATTGGATCTGGATCGGGGTCTGGAGCAAAGATCTTCTTACCTTCGTATCCTTTCCCAAGGAGGAAGACTCAAGACTCCACTCTAAGGGAGTGAAGCTCCTGAAGGAAGAGATTAAGGGCGTAGGAAAGGCTCTCGGGTTCTCCCTGCCCGAGGAGGTAACACCGTGGAATTCCTGATAGGTTTTCTTATAGCCTTCCTGATAGGACTCACAGGTGTTGGTGCCGGAATACTCACAACACCACTTCTGGTTACTCTGATGAACCTGGAACCTGCGGTAGCGGTGGGAACAGCCCTCGTCTTTGCAACAGCGGTAAAGGGTTATGCGGGGTTTCTGTATATGTCGCAAGGACTCTACGATAGGCGCGTGCTCCTTTACCTCTGCCTGGAAGGTCTTCCGGGCGTCGTCCTCGGTTCCCTCGGTGTAAGCCGTATAGGCGTGGACAGGGACACGATGATGCTGATACTTGGCACCCTTGTCCTTACCACATCGCTCGTGAATCTGTACTTCCACGCAAAGGGTCTGGGACCTTTCAACGTAGTGCATAGGAATATCAAATATCTTCTTCCGCTTACCTCTCTGTTGATAGGTATTGAGGTAGGTTTCAGTTCCGTTGGTTCAGGTGTCCTGGTAGAGCTCCTCCTTCTCAGTACAACAAATATAGGCGTCCCCCATGTGGTTGGGACGAGCCTCGCCTTCGGTTTTCTTGTCTCCCTTCTTGGCGGTGCGGTGCACCTTTCCCTAGGAAATGTAGACACTAAGGTGCTTGCAAAACTTACGCTCGGCGGTCTGGTAGGTACCCTGCTGGCTCTCAAGACCCTTAAGTTTTTTCCCCAAAGGAAACTTAGATACGCCCTGCTCGTGTTTTTAATGTTCATCGGTGGATATCTGGTGAAGGAGGGGGCTGAAGGATGAAGGGGAAGGTTTACATAGTGGGGGCTGGACCGGGAGACCCCAAGCTTCTTACACTGAAGGCCCTTGAAGTTCTGAGGGGCTCGGACGTGGTTCTCTACGACAGGCTTGTAAATCCTGAGATACTCCACCTTTTGAGATCGGGGACAAAGACCATATATGTTGGGAAGAAAGAGGGCGAGCAGGAAGAAAGGCAGGAGATGATACTGAACCTGATGGAGGAGTTTGTCCGTGAGGGGTATAAGGTAACGAGACTAAAAGGGGGAGATCCCTTTATCTTCGGCAGAGGGGCTGAGGAGGTTCTCTACCTTCTGGAGAGAGATATAGAGGTGGAGGTGGTCCCGGGGATCTCCTCCTGCATCGCTGTTCCGGAGCTCGCAGGGATCCCACTGACCCTCAGAGGGTGTTCCTCCGCCTTCGCTGTGGTCTCCGGGAGAAGGTGCAGGGGTGAGGTCCGGTGGTCAGATTACGCGAAGGTGGACACCCTCGTTATCCTCATGGGTGTCGGGAATAGGGACTGCATAGCAAGAGAATTAATAAAGGCGGGAAGGGATCCCGAGGAACTCGTAGCTTTCGTGGAGAAGGGAACATGGAAGGAGGAAAGGGTGATATTTTCCACGCTCGGGAGTGTCGCGGAAGGGCTCGTTGAAGTTGACCCTCCCGCTGTCTTCGTTGTCGGAAGGGTGGTTGAGTTCGCGAAAACTTTGAAGAAATCTCGGGAGGTGGTGGCATGCTGAAACCCCACGGCGGGACCCTGGTGAGCAGGATAGTCCCCGAAAGGGAGAAGAAGATCATCCTTGAGGAGTCACACTTCTACCCTTCCCTTGAGGTTGACGAGGAGGTTCTCATGGACGTTGAGAACATAGCCACGGGCGTTTTCAGCCCCCTAAAGGGCTTTATGGGAAGTGAGGATCTCCTCTCGGTCGCTCACGAAATGAAGCTTCCCGATGGGGCGGTATGGACCATACCCGTTCTACTTCAGATGAAGGAGAAGCCTGATATACCCACCGATGGACGTGTCCTACTGAAAGACACGAAGGGCATGTTCAGAGCGGTCGTGGATGTGAAGGAGGTGTTCAGGATAGACCTGAGGAGGATAGCGGGTCTCGTCTGGGGCACTGAGAGCGAGGCGCACCCTGGGGTGAGACACTTCTACTCTAAGGGTGAGTGGGCTGTGGGAGGGGATGTGTGGCTCCTGGAGGAGATTGAGATACCTTTCAGGGAGTGGATCCTGAGACCGGAGGACACGAGGAGGATATTCGAATACAGAGGTTGGAAGAGAATCGTGGGCTTTCAAACCAGGAACGCCCCCCACAGGGCACACGAGTACCTCCAGAGACTGGGGCTCGAGATGGGGGATGGACTCTTTATAAACCCGATTCTCGGATGGAAGAAGTCCGATGATTTTGATTCCAGAATAATACTCAGAGCTTACGAGCTTCTCACAAACAGCTACTACCCTAAAGGGAGGGTTTTGCTCTCGGGTCTTGCCACCTCCATGAGGTATGCAGGTCCGAGGGAGGCGGTTTTTCACGCGATCATAAGAAAGAACTTCGGGTGCACCCACTTTATAGTAGGGAGGGATCACGCGGGCGTTGGTAATTTCTATGATCCTTATGCAGCCCACAGGATCTTTGACAACCTTCCCGAAGACATAGGTATAGAGATAGTAAGGGTATCCGCAGTATTCTACTGTTCCATCTGCGAGTGTATGGCGTCTGATAAGAGCTGTGGACACTCAGAGGAGAACAGGATTTACGTGAGCATGACTGGGATAAGGGATATGATAAGAAATGGACGTGTACCCCCCTCTAACGTGATCAGGCCTGAAGTGGCAGATCTGCTTATACAGAGCTATGGGAAGACCCGTGTCCATGTTGGCGAATAACCGTTCATAAAGCGCTATAATGTTAAGGGCTCCGATGGTGCAGGTCTTGGACAGACCCTCATTCGACATGCTCCTTAGTGAAGAGAAAACTTTCGTGGTTTATGTAAGCGAGTTCGCGGACGAAATATATCTTAAGCTGCGCTCTGCTATAGAACGGAAGGTGTTTGTTCTGTTCTGCACACCCCGGAAGTGTCCTTCAGTTCTGAAGTACGTGTACGAAAGGGAGATGCCGGCGATTCTCATATTCATAAGAGGCGTCTTTGTTAGGAAGTATACCTTAATGCACGTGGAGGAAAAGCGAATAGAGGTGCTCTTGAACAGGTTTGTAAACCTTGCAGACAAGGTAGATCGCCTACTCTTAGACATCAACTTATACCAGAGAAGTAAAAGGCAGATAAGCTTAATGCTCAGGAAGTTTTACGAAGCGGAGGTAGAATGTGGAGAGGAAGTTTGATGTCATAGTAGTAGGGAGCGGTCCGGGAGGCTACAAAACAGCAAAGCTCTTGCTTGAAAGAGGGCTAAAGGTTTGTCTCATTGAAAAGTCCTTGTTCGGAGGGACGTGCCTCAATGCCGGCTGTATTCCCAAGGACTACTTGTACAACCTTGCGGTTTCAGCTTTGAAGCTGAAGCAGGTTACCGGTAAAACTCTCGCCCTCGATTGGAGGGGAGCCGTATCGAAAACCCAGGAAAGGGTGTCTGCACTGAGGAAGAACGCAGAAGATTTTCTCAGAAGAAAAGGGCTTGAGATCGTTTACGGCGAGGGTGAACTTGTGGATGAAAAGGTTGTGAAGGTAGGAAGCCTAAAGCTCGTTGGCGATCGTATAGTTCTCGCCTGCGGTTCTAAACCGAAGGAACAGGGTATACATCCTGAAGACATCTTAACAGGCAAGGTATTTCCAGAGGGGAAAATTCTTATAAAAGGTGAGGGGCCTTCTGCATGTGAGCTTGCTTTCATATTGAAAGCGTTCGGTTTTGAAGTCGGCATTCTTGTGAGAGATAGACTCCTATCGTCCCTGCCCCAGATTCCCGAATCCTTTTCCGCAAAGCTGGAGGTTGCCTTCGATGAAATCGGTATCGAGGTAGTAGGAGAAGAAACTCGGGCGGATACGATAATTGTGGCTACCGGAAGGGAACCAAACTTTTGTTCCGAGGCTTTTCCTTTTATTAAGAAACGTCCCGACGGTTTTGTGGAGGTTGACGAGTATCTTGAGACAAATTTACCGGGTGTTTATGCCGTCGGGGACATAGTTCCTCCGATGGGAGCCGGCTTCGCCTTTGAGAAGGCAAGGGTAGTTGCACACAACATAACTGAAGGAAAGAGTTTGACCTTTGAACCCTCCAACGTTCCGGTTGTTATAACCTCCGCCTACGAGGTGGGTTTCGTAGGAGATCCGGACAAGGTTGCTCGGACAGAACATCTGTCCATGTCTCTGAATCCCAAAAGCTTCGTGAATCACAAAGGAGGCATACTCAGAATAGGTTACAGTGAAGGGGGTAAGCCCCTGTTCCTGTGCGGTATAGGGTACGGAATTTCCGAGGTTGTAAACGTGTTTTCTTCCCTTATGGGAGGTTCCTTCTCCCATCCTTCTTACGCCGAGCTGGTCGAAGAGATTTTCGCACAGACTTACGTTGGGAGGAATTGAGATGGGTGATGTCAACGAGGAAGCCATCTCAAAGGTAAGGATTTACTTAAGGAAAGAAGGCCTTATTCTTCCAAAAGCCCCAATAAGGGAATTTTACTCCCAGATATTTAAACTGTCGGGTTTTGGGATAGGGGGAATTTTAAACTTTTCAGGCAAGAAGGCTGGTAACATAGCGGCTCATATACTTAAAGAAATGCTCGGGCCCGAGATTAAAGACCTGGAAACTGCGTCCGAGTATGTGAAAGTTTTCCTTAACGAGACAGGTGTCTGCAATGTAGGAAGCTTAGATGTAGACGAGAACACGATAAGATTAAAAGTGGTTAACTCCGTCTTCGCTGAAGCGGTGGGGAAGAGTAAAAAGCCTGTATGTATTCCTCTGAGCGGGGCACTTGAGGGGTTGTTTGAAGAACTCACAGGTAAAAAGTGGAAGTGTAAAGAGACCGAGTGTTCAGCTCAGGACAGAGATATATGTGCCTTTGAAATCGTCAGGGAGTGAATTGCCATGAGTCTTAAGAAGAAGATAAGCGTAAGGGTGATAGGGATGGTAGTGGTCCTCGCCCTCACGGGCGTGGTCTTCCTCCTCCTCTCCGCAAGGTCTTACTCCGTTAAGGCTTCTGAGAGAACCTCAAAGGTAGTTGCGGAGCTGGTCAGAATCGGCCTCAACGCCCACATGATGACGGGGACTATGGACCGTAGAGACTTCTTCTTAAAGGCTATAAAAGACTTGGAAGGTGTCAAGGAAATGTACGTGATAAGGGGGGAGGCTGTCTCAAAGCAATTCGGCAAAGGAAGGGAGCAGGAAAGGCCGAGGGACAGGTTCGACCTTGAGGTCCTCAAAACCGGAAAGCCCTACGAGGAGATGAAGGAAACTCTTACTGGAGCTACATTCAGGGTAACCATACCTTACATAGCCAAGAAGTATCCAGACATAAACTGTCTCTTGTGCCACAACGTGAAGGAGGGAACCGTCCTGGGTGGAGTTACCGTTGTCTTCGACGTCTCAGGCTTCAAAGCTCTCGGGATGAAGATAGCGGGGATCGTTGTGATAGTTTTCCTCGCCTTTGCTGTCCTCGCATACCTCTACGTTAACAGGTTCTTCGGCAGATACGTAAACGTCATAGGAAGGATAAAGAGCGCCATGGAGAAGGCCTCTAAGGGAAACTTCTCGGACAGGGTCAGGAGCAAACTCGACGACGAGGTGGGAGAGATGGCGAGGGCCTACGACGAGCTCATGGAGAAACTCCACAGGGTCTTTTCCGAGCTGAGCGAGGCGATGGAGAGGCTCGCAAACGCTGATCTGAGCTACAGGATGGAGACCCCTATGGAAGGTGAGTTCGAGAGGCTTAGGCTGAACTCCAACAAGGGGCTCGACGGGCTATCAGGAGCTCTCAGGAAGGCACTTGAGGGTTTTAGAAACATAGCGAGCGGGCTAAGGGAGCTGAGCGGAGAGTTGAAGGCGGTGGCTGATAACATAGTGAACCAGGATACGGACATAAACAGCATATCCTCTGCAATAGACGAGTTCTCCTCTTCCCTGAGAGTTATAGCGGAGAACACGGAGAAGGTCAGGAACCTGAGCGGTGAGGTGGGGAAGGAGATAGAGAAGGGTGAGGAGAACGTGGGGCACCTCCAGGCGGCGATGAGGTCCGTCAAGAAGGCGGGGGACGATATAAAAGAGTTCGTAGGGAGGATAATCGAGATAGCGGAGCAGACGAACCTCCTCGCTCTGAACGCTGCTATAGAGGCTGCGAGGGCTGGAGAGATGGGGAGAGGGTTTGCGGTGGTTGCGGACGAGGTCAGGAAGCTCGCAGAAAACAGCGCCAAAGCTGCTCAGAGCATACAGGAGCTCGTAGCGCATGTGGGCAGGGCGATAGACGACTCCGTTCTGGCTACTAACGAGACAGCTCAGAGCCTGGTGAGCATAGCTCAGAAGTACAGGGAGGTTGCGGATATGATGACCCAGGTGGCAACAGCCGTTGAGGAACAGAGCGCTGTGATAGACAACATCTTGAATAGCACCACCGAGATAGCTGAGCTGTCGAGAAAGAATACGGAGAAGATAGAAGAAGTATCCAGGGAAGGCGAGAACCTCAACAATGTGGCGGAGGAGGTCAGCGGTGAGATAGAAAGGTTCAAGCTTAAGGAGTGAGAGATATGTTCAGAATAATGGGGGTTTACAGAGGGGCTGAGAAGGTCGGGTGTGAAGTTTTTGCCGGAGAATCGGCACGCAAGTTCCCATCCTTCAAAGACGTAGCCTTGTTCCACCTGAACCTAATGAGGGTGAAGAAAACATGTAGGGGTTTGCTGCTCTTTCTGAACCTGAACGTTCAGACCCTCGTTGCGGAGTTCCAAGAAATCGAAAGGATACTTGAGAACGAAGGGAGAGAAGCAAACGTCGTGCTGGAGCTGGACATAGAGAGCCTTCTAAGATACGAAATAGATATCGGTCGGATAAGGGAGAAGATCCCGAGGCTGAGCTTCGATCACGTCAGGTTTACTCAAGAACACTTTGAGCTTATAAAAAAGGTATCTCCCGATTACATCAAGATCCCGATCAAGGAGCTGGAGGCCCTCTCTCCCAAGAGTATTCGCGTCGTCGGAGAGATGATCCAGGATTTTACCGGCTCCACGTTGGTGGTCACCCATGTTGAAACCCCGGCTGAGTTCAGTGTGGTTTCTGATAAGTTCCTGTGGATGGGATTTTACGAACAGGAACTCAAACGGGATCTGTTTGCAAAGAAAGGTCTAAGCTATAGACCTTAGTGAGCATATCAAGATAATTGAGGGGTGAGACAGAAGAGGTTGTCAACTTTTTCAAGCAAGGGAGCCCCTCCGAGTGGAGGGGTTAGAATTGAGGTATGAGCGCTGTAATGCTTGTAAGAGAACTACTTGATAAAGTTTACCACTAGCACAGAGTTCCTTCAAGTGTAAAGGCAAAAGCAGTCCTTCTCTACTTCAGAGGTATGTCTCTAAGAGACGTTCAGAAATACCTCTCGGACGAAGGTTACAGGGCAAGTATAGAAGCGTTCATGACCGTTAGCTTGTAGTAGGTCTTGAGGTCTTCTTCCGGAGAGGTAGAGAAGTTCCTTATAGCCTTCGCTATCTGTTCGTAGCTCCCCTCATACTTGGTATCCCTCGTTTTGCCGAGCAAAGAACCTATCTCCTTAAACCCGGAGTATTCGCCCACGGTAAACTTCTCTACCACAAGGAACCTACCGTTCCGAGAGAGGTATATCCTCGGTATCCTTACTCCAGCCCTTTCCACAGCTCTCATGCAAAAGTATTCGTTCCGAGCAAGTTCAGGGTATTCTTCTCCGAAGGTCTTGATGATGTATTCTTTGCCCTCGACAGGAACCACGGTCTTTGGCTGGACTCCCCCTATGGCGTTCCTGTAAAGGAAGGCATTGAGCAAAGCCCTGAAGGTGTCCCACGTATTGTTCTCAAGCACATCTTCAAGGAATAGAGCTTTCTCTCCTTCAGGTCTCTCCTTTCCCTCCAACCTTATCCTTCCTTCCACTCCCCCGCAAGGTAGTAGAGCATGGTAAAGTCGTCAGCTCTGCCTTCCCTCTTGTTTATGAAATTTCTGAGAAGCTCAAAGAGATAACCCTCGGGAAGGAAGGTATCAAAGAAGGGGTGAAGGTGGAATCTGCTTATATAAATACGCTGGGTATTCGGCATGGAGAGACACAGATGCGTATCCGCTGTATCCGAATATTCAGAGGCATACTCCCTCTCCGAGTTTTTAAAGAGCCCCCCTATAAAAGAGCTTCCGTGGTATGCTTTGATGTCCATTTCGGTTTATCTTATTCCTATGAACCTTGCATGGGACGGAGTAAAAAGCGACAGGGAAATCACTATAAGAGAGATGCTTTATGAAGACCCCAGGAAGGTATTGAGAAAGCACAGAAAGGAAAAGCTCCGCAGTCTCTTTCTTGAATACGTCCACAGGTTTGACAAGAGAAACAAGTCCTTCTGGAAGCTTATTCTTGAAGTGAGCGATGAAGAATATGAAAGAGCAATCAGGGAGAACTTCAGAGAAGCCAACAAGGTCTGGGATTACTGAAGAATACCTTGACACAGTCTGCATGAAGGCAATAGCGATAGCTCAGAGGGGCAGTAAAAAGGACTTCTATGACCTATGGTGTCTCCTGCGCCATCACGGATGGACTCTGGAGGACCTTGAGGAAGCTCTGAAGAAGAAAGTCCCATCGTGGAACTTCGGCATATTCCTCCGTAGCCTGACCTACTTTGAAGGCGCTGAGAAGGAAAGCTACCCCGACATAGACGAACGCTGGGAGGAAGTTAAGGACTTCTTCAGAGAGCTTGTGAAGTCCGCACTTAAAGAATAACTACCTTCGGCTTTTTCTTCT
>WFPN01000265.1 GCA_015487535.1 Aquificaceae bacterium | reverse complement strand
GCCTTCCCTCCTTCTCAAGAATCTGCTCCTTTGTCTCATCTCCTATGATCCTCTGGAAGTCCCTGACTATCGTCGGGAAGGGATGGGGCCCAACGACAGAACCTATAACGTAGTGGGTCGTCTCCACGTTCGTCACCCAGTCCCTAAGGGCTTCGTTTATGGCGTCCTTGAGGGTTCGGCTCCCGCTCTTAACTATCCTGACCTCCGCCCCAAGAAGCTCCATCCTGAAGACGTTGAGCTCCTGTCTCTCGGCGTCTTCCTCCCCCATATAGACAACGCACTCCACACCGAGCAGAGCACAGGCGGTCGCCGTGGCTACCCCGTGCTGTCCCGCCCCCGTTTCGGCTATTACCCTCCGCTTGCCCATCCTCTTGGTCAGCAGAACCTGCCCTAGGGTATTGTTTATCTTGTGCGCCCCTGTATGGAGGAGGTCCTCCCTCTTCAGGTATATCTTCGCCCCGCCCACGTAATCGGTCAGGTTCTTAGCAAAGTAAAGGGGTGTGGGTCTTCCCGCATACTCCTTCAAGAGCTCTCCGAGTTCCCTCTTAAAGCCATCGTCTTCCTTTATCTTCAGATACTCTCTCTCGAGCTGTTCCAGGGCGTACATCAGAGTTTCTGGGACGAACTTTCCGCCGAACTCTCCGAAGTACCCTCTCTCGTCGGGAAGCATGCCTCTATTATAAGTCCTTGAAAGCTCGGATACCTTAAAAATATGTATATTGAGATTGAGTATCTTTAGTGCTATCATATCCGTCGGAAGCGGCGGTTGAAAGGATCTTCCTATCAAACGAATTTATAGGAGTCGGTATGTTTGAGGGGAGCCAGAGCCTCTTCTTGGAGCTCGTAAACGACATCATATACATGATCAGCCTGAGGGAGGGAGACGATCCTTCCACAGCGAGGGTAGAGTACATAAACAGGAAGGTAAAGGACATTACGGGATACGATCCCGAGGATTTCATGAGGAACCCTGCCCTCTGGTCCAAGATAGTCCATCCGGAGGACAAGAGGAGGGCCCTCGAGAGCGCGCTCACCCTTCTGAAGGAGAAGAGGGGAGTGGTAAGGGAGTACAGGGTGAGAACCTCCGACGGGAGGTACATCTGGGTAGAGGACAGGATAATCCCCGTGTTCGAGAGGGGGAAGGTGGTCGGCTTCATAGGGGTGGCGAGGGACGTAACCAGGCGGAAGGTCCTCACTGACCTTTCCTTCATAGCCCTCGAGGGTAAGTTGGAGGAGCTTTTGGAGAAGGCGGTTTGGTGGACGGCCCAGGCTCTGGGGGCGGACCTCGTCGTTGTCTATGAGGTGCCCGAGGGAGAAGGAGAGGGTATTCTCAGGGCGGGCTATGGGGTGGATAGGAAGGTCATAAACCGTCTGAAGCTCCCCCTTAAGGAGGGGACGGAGTTCCACTACGTTTACACATCCCAAGCGCCCGTGATCATAGAGGACGTGGATACGGAAAGTAGGTTCAAGCTATCGCCCGACACCTTCCTTCTAGGTTTAAAGAGCGGCCTCTGCATACCGATCAAGAGCGGAGACAAACCCTACGGGACCCTGTGCATATACTACAGGAAGGAGAGAAGGTTCTCGAAGGAGGAGGTGGACTTCTCCGAGTCTGTGGCGAGCATACTGGGTCTCGCCATAGGGAAGGCGAGGTACGAAAGGGATCTGCTCGATACAGATAGAAAGCTCCAGAAGGCCAACAGGCTCTACAAGACACTCTCTATGATAGGGGAGATAATCCTCCAGGAGAGGGACAGGGTAGAACTACTCCGCAAGATCTGTCAGGCCCTTACGCTACACGGCGGTTTCAAGGGCGTGTGGATAGGGCTGGTCGAGGAGGAGCTTGAGGTGGTGAGCACCTGCGGTGAGGTTGAGGAGTTCCTTGACGTTGTAAGAGAAACAATAGAGAAGAACATAAGGGAGGGAACAGGTCCATGCGGAGAGGCCTTCAGAGGTGGTGAGATAGTGGTGAACAACGACACGGAGAAGGAAATAGGCCAGGAGGACCTGAGGGAGGAGATGCTGAGAAGGGGCTTTCTTTCCTCCGCAACCGTCCCCCTCAAGCTCCAGGGAAAATCGGTTGGGATAATGAACCTCTACGCCTCGGAGAGGGGCTTCTTCGATGAAGAGACCCTGAGGCTTGTGATGGACATAGGCGACGAGCTCAGCTTCGCCCTAGACTTCCTGGAGAAGG
>WFPN01000264.1 GCA_015487535.1 Aquificaceae bacterium | reverse complement strand
GGATAAGGGCCGCCAAGGTCCAGATAACCAAGAACGGTTCCCTCCTCCTGGAGGGAAGACCCTCGGACATAAAGGGGATTGAAAAGTTTTTGAAGAGCAGAAAGCCCTCCTACCTGATAATAGAGGCGGACGAGGACGCAAAGCACAAGTTCGTGGTCTACGTGATGGATGTGGCCAAGAAGGCAGGCGTTGAGAACGTGATAATAGCCGTCAGAAAGAAGAGCTGAAATGTTCTTCCTCAAGAAGCTCCTGTCCTACCTCATTCTGCCTCCAGGGATATACATACTCCTCTTTCTCCTGATAGGGATCCTGAGCAGGAAAAGGAAGGTGATCTCTATTCTCGCTTACGGAGGAGCGCTCTCTTTATACCTAATCTCCGTCGAGCCCGTGAAGGATCTGCTCTTTTACCCCCTCGAGAGCAGATACAAGAGGCCCGAGGTGATCGATGGAGACGTGATAGTGGTCCTCGGAGGAGGTGCTTACAACTCGGGGTATCTCAAGGCGAGCTCCTACAAGAGACTTATAACGGGCTTCCTCCTACACAGGAAAACGGGAAGGCCCCTCATCCTTTCCGGGGGAGCCTCCATAGGGACCATACCCGAGGCGAAGGTTATGAGGGACCTGCTCCTCGAGTTCGGCGTGGACGAGGAGGACATATACGCGGATTTAAGAAGCAGGGACACGAGGGAGAACGCTCTCCAGGTAAGGGAGATATGTAAGAAGGTGAGATACAAAAAGCCTATACTCGTCACCTCCGCCTTCCATATGCCGAGGGCTGTGATGGTCTTCAAAAATGCTGGCCTTTCGGTGGTTCCATACCCCACCGACTTCAAGTTCGAGGGCAGATATAACCTCTACAGCCTCTTTCCCAAATACAGCGTCTTCTACGACTCCTCGATAGCGATAAGGGAATACATAGGACTCCTCTTTTACAGGCTCTTCTACTGAAAGACCACCAGGTTGTCCCTGTGGATCACTTCCTCCTTGTTCGTTCCGAGGATCTCTTTCACCTGGTAGCCCTTCATACCCTTGACCTTATCTATCTCCTCCCTCGAGAAGTTCACCTTACCCTTTCCCACCAGTATCCCCGCAGGGTTCATTATGCTTACCACGTCACCCCTGGAGAAGTTACCCTCCACCTTCACAACTCCGGCGGGAAGGAGGCTTTTCCCCTCCTTGAGGGCCTTTACCGCTCCCTCATCTATGTACACAACACCTTTTGGCTCTTCCATCATGGCTATAGTCTTGAGCTTCCTTCTAAGCCTCCTACCTACAGGTCTGAACAGGGTCCCCTTGGTTTTGAGCTCCCTCACGGATACTAGGTCGTCCTCTTTACCCGTGATTATGACGGGTACCCCTATCGACAGGGCGAGGCGGGTGGCTTCGAGCTTGCTCCTCATACCGCCGCTCCCAAAACCGCTCCCGGTTCCCTTAACGAGGGATAGAGCCTCCTCGACATCTCTCACCTCATCCACAACCCTGCCTTCCTTATCCAGAAGGCCTCCCGCGGAGGAGAGTATAACGAGCAGGTCAGCCCTCATCATATAGCTCACGTAAACCGACAGGAAATCGTTGTCCCCGAATATCAGCTCGCTCACAGCCACCGTATCGTTCTCGTTTATGATGGGTACAACCCCCAGATCCAGCATCCTCTCGAGGGTGTTCTGGGCGTTCTTGAACCTGTCCTCATTCTCCTTTCTGAAGACGTCGTTGGTTAGAAGAACCTGGCCTACAGTCAGGCCGTAGTTTGAGAAGACGGTATCGTATAGGTGCATAAGGTAAGCCTGACCTATCCCTGCGAGTGCCTGTCTCAACGTAAGTTCAGAGGGTCTCTCTCCAAATCCAAGCTTCTTAGCACCGCTCAGAACCGCCCCAGAGGAGACCAGGAGAACCTCGTCTCCTCTGTCTTTCAGATCCTTGAAAGACTCGGCGAGCTTGGAGATAAAACCCAGGTCTATGTCTCCTTTACCAGTTTGAAGGAGGTTAGAGCCTACCTTAAAGACTATCCTCATCTCAGTCTCTCTAAGATCTTCAAAAAGAAGCTGGCCATCTTTCCGAGCTCCTCCACCTTTATGCTCTCCCTATCCGTATGGCTGTCTTTGAGGCTTCCGTATCCGAAGACCACACAGCTCAGGCCCGCCCTGTGGTAGTTGGCAGCGTCAGTCCAGGAGGGCATCGTTCCCTCCTTCGGTTCTTCCCCAATGGCCTCCTTGAAGACATCCCTTAGCAGGTCAAAAAACTCGCTCCCTCTGAACCTTATAAAGCCTTCCGCATCCTTGCGTTCGTAAGTAACCCTGCAGGAGGTTTCGAGTTCCTTGATAGCCTCCTTCACTCTCTCCTCAACCTCCTCCCAACTCTCCCCCTCGAAGATTTTGACTTCCATGAGGGCGTAGCAGCTCTTGGGAACTAGGTAGTTCTTAGAACCTCCCTTTATGTGTATCATGTTCACCGGCCTTCCGAGCTTCCTTTCCAAAAGATCTACCAGCTTCATACATACCTTTACCGGGTTCTCAACCTTCTCGAATTCGGCAGCGTGAGCCCCCTCACCCTCCACTCTGATTGAGAACTCCAAGGCTCCGCTCTGCGATGTGCAAAGGAGGCCGTAGGTGGGCTCGAGAACGAGACAGAACTCGGCTTGAGAGAAAGTGTCTTTAGCCACCTCGG
>WFPN01000263.1 GCA_015487535.1 Aquificaceae bacterium | reverse complement strand
GGTTCTCGCACTTCCCTTCTACCCGAGGAGGTTCCTTAAGGAGAGGGACAGGTACGAGAGGGAGAACAGGAACGTTTTGGGAGATCTAATGAAGAAAGAGCTGGAACTTCAGGAGAGAGTGCTATCCGTTTCGAAGAACTTCGTGGTTCTTATGGCCTACGCGCCGGTGACCCCCTACGAGGTCTGGATAGTTCCCAAGGAGCAGGTGAGCTCCTTCGTGTTTGAGAGCCGTTTCGAGGAACTTGCCGAGGTTCTGAAGGATACCGTCTCGCTCCTTAAAAGTTTCCTGGGTGAGGGCCTTCCCTACAACATAACCTTCCAGTCCGCCCCGCCTTGGGACAGGGACTATCACTACTACATAAGGATCCTTCCCAGGGTGGCCGTCTTCGGAGGTTTCGAGCTCGAGACCGAAAACGTTATAGTGAGCGTGGCTCCCGAGGAGGCTGCCATGGAGCTCAGGACTGTAAAGTATGCCGGTAAGACCGAATTAAAATAGAGGGAGGAGTTATGAAGACCTTCGTGTTCGAGGAGGACCACCCATTCGCCCTCGTGGTGCCCCTGATAGAGGAAGGGAAGCTAGATCCATGGAAGGTGGACATAGTCGAGCTTGCCAACCTATATATCGAGGAGCTGAGGAAGAGGGAGACCCTAGACCTCAGGGTTCCGGCGAGAGCTGTGGTGGCCGCTTCGTTCCTCCTCAGGAAGAAGGTGGAGGTCCTGTTCCCAAAACCAGAGAGAAGACCCAGGCAGAGGAGGGACTACACCCTGGAAGAGATCGTGGAGATGTTCGAGGAGGAGAGTAAGGAGGTTGAGGAGAACCTGGTCGATAACCTGGAGAAGGCGAGGAAGGTCTTTAAAAGGAGCTCAAACGGCAAGAGGAGAAGGAGGAAGAGTAAGGTTATACCCCTTCATATATCCAGGTTCGAAGACGTTCTCAGGGAGATGTGGGAGTTCTTCAAGAACATGGATGTAGGGAAGAGGATAGAGTTTTTCACATTCCTCGACAGGATAAACTTCGTCCCCCAGTTCATGGCCCTCATGTACCTTTACTACGATGGAAAAATAGACCTACACCAGGAAGAGCCCTTCGGGGATATAATGGTGGAGATCAGGGAAGCTCAGTAGGAGCTGGTTTATCCTTTTTCCCAGGAGGTTTCGAATGGCTCACAAGTTCAATCCTGAGAACGTCCATAAGCTCGAAGATCCTTCACGCTTGGAGCTCTTCGACCCGGAAAAGGTCTTGAAGGAGTTTGGGATAAGGGAGGGTATGGTGGTCTTGGATGTAGGGACCGGCCCTGGATTTTACCTTCCCTACCTGTCCAAACTGGTTGGCGAGAAGGGCAAGGTTTACGCCATAGACGTTCAGGATGAGATGGTAAGGAGAGCCAAGGAAAAGGTTGAGAGGGAAGGCCTCAGGAACGTGGAGGTTCTCAAGTCCGAGGAGAACAGCATCCCTTTGCCCGACAACTCGGTGGACTTCGTCTTCATGGCCTTTACATTCCACGAGCTCGAGGATCCTAAAAGGTTCGTTGAGGAGTTAAAGAGGGTGGCAAAGCCCTTTGCCTACCTCTCCATAATAGACTGGAAGAAGGAAGAGAGGGACAAGGGACCTCCTCCCGAAGAGGTTCTCTCCGAGTGGGAGATAGGCCTTATATTGGACGATTCTGGCGTTAGGGTTGGCAGGGTGGTTGAGATAGGCAAGTACTGCTTCGGAGTCTATGCTGTCTTTCCGCAGGAGGAAGAGGAAAACCCCCTCATGAACATACCCTTCAGGGTCCCTCCCGGTATGGCCTGATCCCGAGAAGCTCCATCAACTTCATACAGTTGAAGGGAGCGTAGGCGTTGTAGTCGTTGTTAAAGTAAGCGAAAACCTCCCTGGCGGGGGCACTCCTTATCCTTTCAGCCCACCCCTTTAGTTCCTCCTCAGAGTAGTTGTACCTGTACCAGCCCTCTTTGCCGTGGAACCTTATATAGACAAAGTCTGACGTCTGAACTAGCTCCTCGGGGAGCTTAGGAGAACTCACCGAACAGAAGGCCACTCCCCTCTCTCTGAGCTCATCGTAAACTTCTTCTCTCCACCAGCTCTCGTGCCTGAACTCGACCACGTTCCTAAAGCTCGGGTCGAGCTGATCTAAGATCTTTTCCAGGTTCTCCTCCGAGTACCTGAAGGATGGCGGGAGCTGGAAGAGGATACAACCGATCTTTTCCCTCAGGCTCTCCTCGACCACCGAGTAGAAGTCTCTGATAAGCTCCTCCGTTCCTCTGAACTTCTTCATGTGGGTTATGAGTCTGTTTGCTTTGACTGAAATTACGAACCCCTTCGGGGTCTCCCTGTAAAACCTTCGCAGGTTCTCCTTTTTGGGGAAGTTGTAGAAGGTGGAGTTCACCTCCACGGTGTTGAAGAACTTAGCGTAGTAATGTAGCCAATCCTTTGGCTTCAGCTCCTTGGGATAGAACCTTCCCTTCCAGCCCCAGTAAAAGTATCCGGAGCACCCTAAGAAGTAAGCTCTATCTTCCTCCCGCAATCGCCGGAACTATAGAAAGCACGTCTCCGTCCTTGAGCTCGGTATCCGCACCCTTTAGGAACCTTATGTCCTCGTCGTTCAGGTAGAGGTTTACGAACCTCCTGAGCTCTCCATTCTCATCGAGGAGCCTCTCCTTAAAGCCAGGGTACTGCTCTTCGAGCTTCTCTATTGCTTCCCTCACGGTCTTTGCATCTACCTCCACCTCACCCTGCCCGTCGGTTAGTCTCCTCAGGGGTGTGGGAACCCTAACTGTAACAGCCATCTTCTCACCTCCTAAACTCTTGCAAGAACCTTCTCCTTGAAGTCTTTCAGGGTAGCCTGAATCCTCACCGGCTCCGAAAGGTGCCCGTCCAGAACCTCTAGGGTTTTATAACCGTTCCCAGTTATGTAGGCCACAACTATCTCGTCGGGGTCGAAGGCCCCCTTCTGGACGAGCTTTTTAAGGACCGCTATCGTTGTTCCACCTGCAGTTTCAGTGAAAATACCCTCCGTCTCTGCGAGGAGCTTCATGCCCTCTATTATCTCCTCGTCGGTTGCGGTCTCCCAATCCCCGCCACTTTCCTTCGTAGTCTGGAGGGCGTATATACCGTCTGCCGGATTACCTATCGCTATGGACTTGGCGATCGTGTTGGGCCTTACAGGCTTTATGAAGTCCCTCCCCTCCTTCCATGCCTGGGCTATGGGGGAGCATCCCTCGGCCTGCGCTCCGTACATCCTCGTGCTGACCGAGTCTATAAGGCCTACTTCTTTCAGTTCTTTGAGGCCCTTCCATATCTTCGTGTAGAGCGACCCAGATGCGGCGGGAGCTACGACCGCGTCCGGTGCTCTCCACCCGAGCTGTTCTACCACCTCGAAGGCGAGGGTTTTGGAACCTTCCGCGTAGTAAGGTCTTATGTTTATGTTCACGAAGGCCCAGCCCTGATCGTTCGCTATCTCGGAGCAGAGCCTGTTCACATCGTCGTAGGTTCCTTCAACAGCAACCACCGTGGGGTTAAAGACGAGGCTGCCGAATATCTTCTGGGTCTCGAGGTTCGCGGGGATGAAAACGTAACAGTTAAGGCCAGCCTGGGCGCAGTGGGCCGCAACCGAGTTGGCTAGGTTCCCGGTAGAGGCACAGGCCGCCGTGTCGAAGCCGAACTCCTTAGCCTTAGATATGGCTACCGAAACCACCCTGTCCTTGAAGGACAGGGTCGGGTGGTTCACAGAATCGTCCTTTATATAAAGGTTTCTGAGTCCGAGGGCTTCCCCGAGCTTTTCCGCCTTCTTAAGGGGCGTGAAGCCTGCTGTCAGTCCGACGGTAGGATTCTCTACAGGGAGGAGATCGGCGTACCTCCACAGGCTCTTGGGTCCACTCTCTATCTTCTCCCTCGAGATGCTCTTCCTTATCTCCTCGTAGTCGTAAACTACCTCCAGAGGTCCGAAGCAGAACTCACAAACGTGGATAGGCTCCACCGGGTAATCCCTTCCACATTCCCTGCACCTGAGCCCCTTAACTTTAGCCAACTGCGTTCCTCCTGGGAAAATAGGTATTTTACATTATATGCTGAATATCCTCGAGAGTATCTCCTTCTTTCCCTTACCCTCCTTGGCCGAGCTCATTACAATAGCCTGATCTCCTACGTAGTTCCTAACCTGTTTCAGCGTCCGCGAGATCTCCCTCTGCTTAGCCTTATCGGTTTTAGTAAGAACCACCGTGTATGGGATACCCAGGTACTCCAGCCACTCTATCATCCTCTCGTCTAGCGGTTGGACCCCAACAACGGAGTCTATCAGTAGGAAGACCATCCCTATGTTATCCTTCCTCTCTTTGAAGTAGTTCTCCATCATCCTCCTCCACCTATCCTGCTCCTCCTTTGGAACCCTTGCAAATCCGTACCCTGGAACGTCCACGAGGTAAACACTATCGTCGAGGAGGAAGTAGTTGATCATCCTAGTTCTCCCTGGCTCCTTACTTACCCTTGCCACGTTCCTTCCCGTGATCATGTTTATCAGAGAGGACTTCCCCACGTTGGACCTTCCGACGAAGACCACCTCAGGTCTGTCCGGGGGAGGGAAGTCCTTTACGGTCGACTTTAAAAACTGAACCCTCATGTAGAATATTTTCCGTGAAGCTCGCCTTCGTATGCACCGGAAACTCTATCAGAAGCCAGATGGCCGAAGGTTTTGCCAGACACTATGCGGGTAAACTCGGTAAGGAGGTAGAGGTTTATTCTGCAGGCTCCAAGCCGGCCGGTTACGTTCACAGGCTCGCCGTTGTTGTTATGGAAGAGCTGGGGATAGATATATCAAATCAGAGATCCAAGAGTCTAGAGGAAATACCCTTGGAAGAACTGGATCTCGTGGTAACCCTCTGCGACTCCGCAAGGAACGAATGTCCATCAGTTCCGGGAGCCAAGATGGTGCACTGGGCCATACCTGATCCAGCGGGAAGGGGTATATGGGCTTTCAGGTGGGTGAGGGACGAGATAGGGAGAAGGGTGGAGGAACTCATAAAAAGTCTCTGAAACCTCCATAAATTCATAACTATGATGTACCCGTCCTACCTGAACCTCTACGAAAGCGGTGAGCTTAAGGAGAGGGTGGAGAAGGCTAAGGAGATGCTACTCTCCTGCAAGGTATGCCCCCACAGGTGTGAGGTGAACAGGCTCGAGAACGAGCTCGGGTACTGTAAGACGGGTAGGAACGCTGTGGTCTCGAGCTACTTCCCCCATCACGGGGAGGAGTTTCCAATAAGGGGGTTCAGGGGAAGCGGAACCATATTCTTCTCCTACTGCAACATGAGGTGCGTTTACTGCCAGAACTACGAGGTCAGCCATCTTGGGGAAGGCAGGGAAGTGAGTCTTGAAGAACTCGCTGACATGATGCTCGAGCTGCAAGGTATGGGGGTTCATAACATAAACCTCGTCTCTCCTTCCCATGTTGTCCCACAGATACTAGAGGCCCTTTACGTGGCCGTTCAGAAGGGACTCAGAATACCCCTCGTTTACAACACCTCCTCCTTCGACTCGATAGAGTCTTTAAAGCTCATGGACGGAGTTGTCGATATATACCTTGCAGATCTTAAGTATCTGAGCAGGGAGTTCGGGAGGAAGTATTCGAAGGTCAAAGACTACCCTACCCACGCGAAGGAGGCGATAAGGGAGATGTACAGGCAGGTGGGGAACCTGAAGGTGGACGAGAGGGGGATAGCGGTGAGAGGGTTAATAATCAGGCATCTGGTCCTCCCAAACGATATATCCACTACCGTAGAGGTGATGAATTTCCTCAGGAGCATAGACCCCAAACTGGCGGTGAACGTGATGGATCAGTACTTCCCCTTCTACAAGGCGAAGGATTATCCAGAGCTCGCCAGAAGGATCACCCGGGAAGAGTTCGAAAGAGCGCTGAAAGAAGCGGAGGGCTTTAACCTCGTGAGGGATTAAAATGCATACCATGAGCGAGTTCGTTGATAGGGAAAGGGAAGCTGCAAAGGAGTTCGAGGAGGCGAAGAAGCTCCTCGAAGAGGGGAAGATAGAGGATCTGAAGAGAAAGCTCAAGGAGCTAATAGATAGGGACCCTTACTTCCTTGAACCCTACATATTCCTGAACGAGATCTACGAGATGGAGGGGAAGCTCAGGGAAGCGGAGGAGATCCTCGGAGAGGGTTAGCGGAGAGCTTTAGAGCTCTGGAGTCGAGACGGAAAGCTGCCTGAGAGGTTGGAGTGGAAGCATCCGACTAACAGGCACATAATAAAGGCCCTGATCAGCTGGGGGACCTTCCTGTGGGAGATAGGGGAGATCGAGAAGGCCCTCGAGGTTCTGAAGGAGGTTTACCGTATGAACCCTACCGACGAGCCCGGGGTCAGATTTTACATACTCGCTGTACTGGAGGGGATGGGCTTTGAAGAGTTCGAGCAGACCTTCTCAAAGGACGGTGAGTACGATCTTAGGGATTTGGAGAGCTGGTTCGAGAGGAAGGCCAAGGACCACCCGGAGACCTTTAAGGCCTACCTATAGAGTAGTACTCAAACCCAATTTCTTCCATACGCCGTGGGTCGAAGACGTTTCTCCCATCGACAACTATCGGCAGGGCCATGAGCTCCTTCACCTTCTCCATATCCGCTTTGGCAAACTCATCCCACTCTGTGAGTATGAGGAGCACCTCTGCGTCCTCGACAGCCTCGTACTTATCGCCAACGTAGATGAGATCCTCACCTTCTACAAAGACCCTCTTGAAGTTTTCCATCGCCTTTGGGTCGTAAGCCCTGACCTTTGCACCCTCCTTCACAAGCTCGGGAACTATTCTGAGGGAGGGAGCCTCCCTTATATCGTCGGTGTTGGGTTTGAAGGCAAGACCCCATACGGCCACCTTCTTGTCCTTGAGGGTCCATACGGCGTTCTTCACCTTCTCTATGAACTTCTCTACCCTCTTTGAGTTTATCCTCTCGACCTCTTTGAGTAGGCTAAAGTCCACACCCCTGTCCTCCGCTATCTTTATAAAGGCCTTAACATCCTTCGGGAAACAGGACCCACCGTAGCCTATACCGGCCCGCAGGAACTCTCTCCCTATCCTCTTGTCGTAACCCATGCCCTCCGCTACGAGCTCCACATCCGCTCCGGTTTTCTCGCACAGGTCGGCGACCATGTTTATGAAGGATATCTTCATAGCGAGGAAGGAGTTGGAGGCATGTTTTATCAGCTCGGCGGTAGCAGGATCCGTGATCAGAAGCGGAAAGCCCTTATCCGTTAGGGGCTTGTAGAGCTCCTCCATTATCCTTCTCGCCCTCTCGCTCTCAACACCCACAACTATCCTGTCCGGGTTGAGGAAATCGTAAACCGCCGAACCCTCCCTGAGGAACTCTGGGTTGGAGGCAACGTCGAAGGGAACGTCGCTCCTCAGATACCTCTGGACGGTCTTCTTCACGAGCTGATGTGTGTTTACGGGAACGGTAGATTTTTCAACTAGTAGCTTGTAGGAGTTCATGTTCCTTGCGGTCAGACGCGCCACCTCCTCCACCTGTGAGAGGTCGGCTGAGCCATCCGGACGTGAGGGAGTCCCAACGCAGATAAAGATTACGTCCGAAAAGTTCACACCTTCCCTTATATCAGTCGTAAAGGTCAGGCTTCCCCTTTCAAGCCCTTCTCTTAAGAGGTCTTCGAGTCCGGGTTCATATATGGGGCTCTCCCCTCTCTTCAGTCTTTCCACCTTCTCAGGAACCTTCTCGACCACGATAACCTCATTCCCAAGGTGTGAGAAACAGGCTCCCGTAACGAGACCTACGTATCCGCCTCCTATTACCGTTACACGCATGCTTCTATTCTATCTCAGGGATTTTGAAAAATGGGTATCTAGCCTGTACGGGATAGATTTTACCTACCGGAGAGGCTATAATATATATCCCGAGCGGGTGTAGCTCAGCGGTAGAGCGGCTGCTTGCCATGCAGCAGGTCGCGGGTTCAAATCCCGTCGCCCGCTCCATAACCTATCGAACTCCACTCCCGCCCGATAGTACGAAGAGCTCCTAAAGATCTTAGAGTCAATCACCACCGGGTTTGGGCCGGTTGTGGTAGTGGTGTGTATGGATTATAATTAAAACGAGATAAGGCGACGTGGCCGAGCGGCTAGGCGAGGGACTGCAAATCCCTTCTACGGCGGTTCGAATCCGCCCGTCGCCTCCATCTGAAACCTCCTAAAACCAAGATGTTTCAGGGCTTGGCACGATCATGTATTATTTTTACCCAATTTCGATAATAACGAATTATACGCAATTAAAACAATTTTCATGTCAGAAAAATGTCAGAATCTGACATTTCCTCAGAGGTTGATAGACAGACTCTTGACGCTCTCCTTAAGGTAATCGGTTGCCATCTTAGCGTATATCTCGGTCGTGGTCACCCTCGAGTGCCCGAGTATCTCCTGGATGGCCTTGAGGCTTACTCCTTTAGATGCAAGGAGCGTGGCAAACGTGTGCCTCAGCTTGTGGGGAGAGCAGTGAACTCCTGAGCGCTTAGAATAGATGCTAAAGAGCTTACCGAGCCCCGACCTGGAGTACTTGACCACTCTGACATTCTCTGTGTCAGAATCCGCCTTGAGCTTCTCCAAGTAAGGTTTGAGGTCAGGGTGTATCGGCACAACCCTTTCCTTGTAGTTTTTGGTGTGGAACGTTCCCTTGTTCCTGACCACTATGATGTCGTTTTCGAGGTCTATGTCCTTCCATTCCAGGGCCGTAACCTCACCGAGTCTCATGCCCGTGTAGAAGACCAAAAGGAAGTAGGCCCTGTGATCCTCCCTGTCTATCACAGAGAAAAACCTCTTTAGCTCCTCTGGAGTCAGGTACCTGAGCTTCTCCTCGGTTTTGAAGGGCTTTACCTTGAAGAAGGGGTTCTCAGCAAGGTGGTTCCACTCAACCGCTTTCGAGAACATCGCTTTGGCATGCCTTAACCTGATGTTTGCCGTGGTCTTTGAGTACTCCTTGTGGTTCACGAGGAAGAGCTTAAACCCTTCAGCTTTTGCAGTCGTTATCCTCGAGAGCCTTATGGTCTCTCCAAAGTACTCGGTGAGGTTCTCGGCCACCTTCCTGTCCGTGGCGTAGGTTTGCTTTGCCTTGGTAGTCCTTGACCACTCCAGGAACTTCTCCAAGAACGCCCTTAGCTCTATGTCCGAAGTGAAGCCGAGCCTCCCCTTGGCAAGCTCGAGCTCTATTTCCTTGAGCTTCAACTCTGCAAGCCTCCTGTCCCTCGTCCCGAGAGATCTCCTAACCCTCTTACCATCTAAAGTGATGTAGTTGATGTACCAGCACCCTGACTTTGCGTCTCTGTATATGGAAGCCATGGTAGGTATTATAACTCCACTTGACAAATAACAATTTTTTCGTTATTATATACCTACCATGAAGTACTTAAGCCCGAAGGAATTCGCAGAAAGGGTGGGGCTCCACAAAAACACTATCCTTAAGGCTATCAAAGAAGGTCGGATTAAGGCGTACAGGCTTAACAGGAAGGTTATAAGGATTCCTGAAAGCGAGATAGAGGCTTTTCTAAGTGGGAGGAGAAGATGCGGGAGAGGAAGGAAGCCCTCTATGAGCTTCCCTCTGTGAGGGTCTTCAGGATGTCTTCCGCTTTCCTGTCTTTCAGGTACAGGTATATTATCCCAGCCTCAATCTTTGGAGGAGGGTTTAATACCTTAAGAATACTTTTGACTGTTCCCTTGTGGTCGAGAACTCTCATGTTTTTAAGGTTAAGCTGCATGAACTTTCTCACGGGCAGTTCTGATACACCGGCACGTTCAGCTACCAATATCGTACCCCCGAGCTTATCTATAGCAGATTCGAGCCATTCCTTTATTTTCTGTTCGTCTATCTCTTTCATACCCTTTAATGCTTTGATTCCCTGTTCCGAGAACGCTATAGAAAGATACGCCTCGTACAGTTTTCTCTTCTGCTTTTTTGTCAGATACATTGTTCTTGCTATCTCTTCGACTACTGAGGGTTTCGGTATCCTCTTGCAGGTTTTGTACTGGGCAAGTGTGGGCTGGAGCGTCCCCAGTTTGTCCGCCAGGGAGTATGTGGTTTCTCCTTTCTGTTCCATAAGCTTCTCGAGAACCTCTGCGAATTTACATCCCTTTGTCCTGGTCGTCTTCCTCGGCCTCATGCTTTGTCCTCCTCTAATTGATATTAACAAAAAACCCGTTATTTGGAGGTGCCACCATGAAGTATATTGAGAGGGTACTACACAATCCAGAGGAAGATGTTGTAGTGCTGCTCGACGCTCTCCACGAAACCGTTTACCAAGGTAGCGTGCCGGCCAAGGCTATAGCTTACCAGCTCGGTCTTGACCTCGGGAACCTCTCTACCATGTGCTCGCCCAGGAGTCTCGAGAAAGGCAGGCCCAAATTTCCCCTCATTTATCTTCCAAAACTGGTAGAGATTACTGGGGATAAGTCTGTTCTTTACCTTCTGTGTTCTCTATGTGGGGGTGTATTTGTCGATGTGTCTGATTTTCAGGGAGACAAGGTGAGAGATGTTTTGGTTGAGGTAAAAAAGCTTCTCGGTGAAGTGAGTGAGTTCATTGACACCTATCTCGAAGCTACAGATGACGATGTTATTACGATTGAAGAGCTTGACAGGATAGCTGAAAAGGCCGAAAGGCTCGTTTCCAGGGTCTTCGGGCTGAAAGAGAGTGCCAATATATTGGCGTATTGACAATTTATGAGCTTTGGGTAATATCAATTCCCATGAGGGAGGTAGTAGAGAGGGTGAGGTTGATAGCAAGAGAGGTAGGGGCTACCAGGCTTGCCAAAATATCTGGGTTGAGGCGGTACACGATCCAGAGGTTCATAAATGGGGAAAACGCCACGATAGAGACGTTTCTATCCATATACGACGCCCTTGAGAACCTCGGTTACTCCTTCAGGAAAGAGGTGGTAGAGTACGAGCCTGTTGTTCTGGGAGAGGAGGTTGAGGTTGTTGTCAAGCCCGTGTATTCCTACATAGGAGCCGGTGATGAAGTTGCTACCGACGACATAATTGACAAAATTCCCGTTCCGGTCGAGTTTGGAAGGCCCAGGTTCCTATTTTGCAAGGTCAGGGGGGACAGCATGAGGCCCCTTGTGAACGATGGTGGTATAGTCGGGATAGACTCTGAAGACAAGGTTATCGAGAACGGGAAAGTGTACGCCTTAACGCTTAACGGTGGGAACCTTGTCAAAAAGGTTTACAGACACGGCAGGAATCTCGTGCTCGAGAGCGTGAACACAAGCTATCCACCTGTAATAAGGAAGGTAGACGAGGTTTGGGTTGTGGGCAGAGTAGTGCTCACCATAAACAAGCTATAAATTAACCAATTTTGTGTAAATCTTTTGCGACCTAAGACGTAAGTATATATGTGCGTAAGACCTGTTGGAGGGCTTGAAAAATGCTCGAAGCAACTAAGGAGCTCCTAAGGAGAATTCTCAGGGATGCACAGTTCGTTAACTTAGTCGGGTTCACACCGTTGTGCACGTATATTTACCGTGATGGGGTAAAGATCTACGAGATAACGGAGGATCCGGACTTCCAAAATGCGAATTCTGGGAGGTGGGTTGTCATCGAGGTTCTCGAGGACGGGAGGTTTAAGATCACAATCGCCGACATGATTGACGCCGACAGCAAGCCCCGTACTGTAATTGTCGAGAATGCCGAGGAGGTGATACGTATTCTGTCCGCCCCTTGACGGGGCTTTTTTCTATTGACATTAACGATTTTTCTGTTATTATATAATTTGTCTAAAACCTAAAGGAGGTAGGCGATATGCAGGCTATTGAGAAGGTGAGAAATGGGGAGATAGTTAGCGAATCTCAATTACAGAAGTTCATCGAGCTTACTTTAGGCCCTCAGCTCAAGGGGATACCAGAGGAGCAAATAGTCGCAGCCTTGCAGGTAGCCAAGATAAACAATCTAAACCCATGGAAAAGGGAGGTTTACTTCATCCCCTACGATGTGAGAGATAAGGGTGGCAAGGTGGTGGGAAGGAAGCTCGAGATAGTTACGTCGTACACAGTCTATATCTCCAGAGCTGCGGCTTCTGGGTTGCTCAACGGATTCAGGGTTGAGGTAGATCCAAAAGGGGATTATGCAAAGGTTCAAATCTGGAGGAAGGACTGGGATCATCCCTTTGAGTGGATCGTTTTCAAAAGTGAGGTTTACAGGGATACGAGGACCTGGAAGGACATGCCTAAGTTCATGCTCAGGAAGGTTGCGATCTCCCAAGGTTTTAGGCTCGCTTTTCCTGAGGTCATAGCTGGACTTCCCTACACGAGAGAAGAGCTCCTTGGGGTTGATGGAGATAATAACGATTTAAGCGAAATCAGATCTGAAGAAAGTGATCGGCCTGAGTCTGAGAAGGCTGCCTTCGTTGACAGGCTCTTCGACAAGTACCCCGAGCTTGCTGTAGAGATTGTTCAGAAGTACATAGCCGGGGATGAAGTCTCTGCTGAAGATGTGGAAGGTGCACGTGCACTCTGGGAGGAGAGCAAGGATATAGCGGATGACCTACTCCCCGAGTTCGCTACGGAAAAGCAGAGGAAGAGGATAAAGGTCGATGTGAAAAAGCTCGGATGGGATAAGGACACGTACAGGACGTTTCTGAAGAACACTTACGGGGTGAGCTCCTCTCTCATACTTTCCAAGGAGGAAGCGAGCGACTGTATAGACAGGCTCTCCAACCTCCAAACGGTCAAGAAGGGGGCCGAACCTCCAGAGGAGTTCGACCAGTTTGAGGAGTGTGAGGCGGAGAGTGCGTAAATGTTTGCGGAGGTAAAGGACGGAGAGATAGTCTGCTACAACGCTTACGATGTGAAGGATGTTTTGAAATCTTACGGGTTCAGGTTTGACCCGGAGAGGAAGGCCTGGAGGTCTCCTCACTCTCGGGAGGCAGAGGAGGTCGTTCGATCTCTCGGTTTCAAGGTTTACGTTCCCGAAGATAAAAGGCTCGATCCACGGCTTGAAAAGACCCTCAGGGAGATGTACCCGTCTGCACTTGATCATCAGATCCTTGCCGCTGGACTTGCAGTTCAGAAGAAGAGCTTTTTGATAGGGGACGAACCAGGGGTTGGAAAGACTTACACGGCGATTATATACACAGATTACCTCCTGTACACAGGAGCTATCAGTTACGCCGTTGTCATCTGCCCTGCTTCTATAAAGCATCAGTGGAGAAGCGAGTTTTCCAAGTGGGTCGGGTCGTCTGTAATAGTGATAGACGGAGATAGGCAGAGAAGGGTTAGGCTCTTCAACCTTGTTAGCTCTGGGCAGTTCCTCCCGGTTTTTGTTGTCAACTTCGAGCTCCTGCTGTCCGATGACGTTCTCGGAACTTTGCTCACCCTCCCAGAGAACAGGTTCGCTGTCGTTATAGACGAGGCTTCGAGGTTGAAGAACAGAGACTCCAAGACCTACAAGGCGGTCAGCAGGCTCTGCAAGAGGACTGAGTACAAGCTTGCCCTTACCGGTACGCCTGTCGAAAACTCGCTTGTTGAGTTCTTTAACATAGCTAAGATCCTCAGGCCTTCCTTTATGAGTGTGAAGGAATTTGAGGAGAGGCACCTCGAGTACTTTACACTCAACCTCCCGAACGTACCCTTCCCCATCAAGAAGATCAAGAGGTACAAGAATCTCAGGGAGTTCGTTTACAGGATAAGCCCTTTCTACATAAGGAGGAAGAAGAGCGACGTGAGAGACATGCCTGACTTGATCAGGTACACCAGGGAGGTTCCTCAGAGCGGTCTTCAGAAGAGGCTCGAGAGCTTCATTATATCTCTTGCCGAGAAGAAGAGCGGTGCCCAGGCTCTCTCAACGCTCACGTTGCTTAGAGAGGTGTGCGACGACCCGAGGCTTCTTCTCGAATCGGACTCTCCAGCCGCCCTTGAGGTTGTGGAAAGCTTCGGGGAAGAGATCAGGAAAACTAAGGACGACCCTCCCAAGTTTGAGGAGCTCGACCAGATACTCAGGACGCACCCAGACTCCAAGATCCTCATCTTCACAGATTTTGCGAGGATGGCCAAGAGGCTCGCAAAGAAGGTCGGAGGACTTTGCGTGACCGGGGAATTGCCAAGCAGTATGAAAGCTTCGAGGATAGGGAGATTCAAAAGTGATCCCGAATCGAGGATCCTTGTCGCTACTGATACCATGAGCTACGGGGTTTCCCTCGATGAGGTCGATGTGGTTATCCACTTCGACGTTCCTTGGAGCCTTGGGAAGGTTATACAGAGAACCGACAGGATCTACAGGGTGACCTCTGAGAGAACCAAGTATGTTTACTTCCTCGTCAGCAGCGGGGTTGAAAAGAGGGTCTGGGAGGTTTTGAGCGGGAAGGAGAACCTCTTTAAGCAGGTTGTCGATGGGGAGGTCCTCGATAAAGACATCCAGCAGGAGATCCTCAAAGCCGTCTTCAGGAGAAGGAGGAGAGCGTGATGGGAAGGTACATCCCCTCTTTCGGTAAGGTTGTGGTCGTAAGGGAAGATTTCATGCGCCTGTGTGAGGGCAAGAGGGACAGTGCAGTCCTACTTTCCATACTCACCTACTGGACGGAGATCAAGCTCGGGATGTTTAACCAGGTAACCCATGAGAACGAAGCGAGGGAGAAGGACGGCCTACCGCCCATAGACATTGACGACCTATGGGTATGGAAGAGCTACGAAGAATTGCTCGAAGAGAGCCTCGGGCTCCTCACAGAGTACAGCCTTAAAAAGGCGATAGCACACCTTAAGGAGCTCGGACTGCTTGAGGTCAGGAAGAATCCGAGGTATAGGTGGGACAGGACGAATCAGTACAGGCTGAACCTTGATGTTCTGATAAGAAAACTCAAGGAGATTCATCAAACCCTTGAAACACATCATTCGGTGATTTCAACGGATCGAAGAGGTGAATTCAACGGATCAATCGGGCGAAATCACCTGATCAATCGGGCGAATTCAACGGAACAATACCATAAGATTACTACAGAGATTACTACAGATATAGAGGAGGATCTATGCTTACGCATAGAGCGGGGTTTGACAACCCCGCAGAGTAATGTCC
>WFPN01000262.1 GCA_015487535.1 Aquificaceae bacterium | reverse complement strand
GATAAGGAGGGCTACCTGATTACGGAGGAGGGATACAGGGTTCTGGACAGGAACGAGAGGGGGATAAAGATCGTGGGGAACAAGGTCCAGTTTGATCCTGAGGGCAACATATACGTCGATGGGAACCTGCAGGCTACCCTGGGCGTGTGGAACCTGCGGAACCCGAGCAAGGCGGGCTTCGACCTGTTTACCGGGGAGCCAACGCCGGCCCAGAACTTCAGAATACATCAGGGTTTCCTGGAGCTCTCAAACGTAAATCCAATAATCGAGATGGTCAGGCTGATAGAGACCTCGAGGGCCCACGAGGTTTACGCGAGGCTCGTTCAGGCCGTGGACGAGGTTCAAGGCAGGGTGAACACCATGGCCCGCTAAAAGAGACTTCCCTGAGACCTTATCCTGAGGACCTTCTCAAGGTCCCTTAGTATACTCTTCATCTCGAGCTCTTCGAGCTTCTTTCTCAGCTTTTCCATATCAGGCTCCTTTATCCGGAGATCCTCCTCACTCAGATCAACCTTCGCATCGAGCATGGGCTTTACTAACCTGTAGGAGAGCTCGAGATCTTCCCTTTTTGCCTCTGGATAGAGCTTCTGGAACTCCTCCCAGTTTTCGAGTATCCCCTCGACCCCACCGAACCTATCTATCAGCTTAACGGCGGTCTTGGGACCGACACCTTTGATCCCCTCAACGTTGTCTATCTTGTCTCCCACAAGTGCGAGGTAGTCGGGGAGCCTCTGGGGAGGCACTCCAAACTTCTCCCTTACCTTATCAGGGTCGAACACCTCCCAGCTGATCGGGTTTATCACCCTCACCTTGTCGCTCACAAGCTGGAGCATATCCTTGTCGGGCGTGTATATCTTCACGAAGAGGCCTCTCTTAGAGAACTCCCCGGACAGTATTGCTATCAGGTCGTCTGCCTCGTAACCCGGTACCTCCAGGACGGGCACTCCCATAAGCCTGAGTATCTCTTTTATCACAGGTATCTGGACCTTGAGGGGATCGGGCATCGTGGGCCTTCCAGCCTTGTACTCCTTGTAGATGCCCTCCCTCTTCGTGGGGGTTGGAGCGTCGAAGACCACCACAAAGTACTCCGGCCTCTCCGACTTCCATATGGAGAGGATAGCTCTCAGGAAGCCGTAGATGGCACCGGTAGGGAACCCACTCTTGGTCTCCAAAGGAGGGAGGGCGAAGTAGCTTCTGTAGATGAAGGAGGAAGCGTCGAGCAAGTGGAGGGTCTTCATCTCTGAGTATTATAATTTCTGGGGATGATAAGGAAGGGGGTTCTGGGTATTCTCTCCGGACTTATAGCGTTTACCTTCTTCGCAGATCCAGAGCTGGTTGAGGAGGTGGCGGGTCTAGACAAGAGAAAGGTTCTGACCTTAGAGATTCTGGTACTTGCCATATTCCTCTTCGTATCGGAGCTCGTCAGGGTGGACGTTGTCGGGATACTGATGATGGTCCTGCTTCCACTCCTCGGCCTGGTGGATCCTGAGAAGTCTATAAGCGGTCTCAGCAGCAACGCTGTCGTCTCGATAATAGCCGTCATAATCATAGGGGCCGGTCTGGACAAGACAGGTGTAATGAACGTACTCGCCAACCACATAATAAAGCTGGCAGGCAAGTCCAAGACCAGGATAATAACTCTGATATCGGGAACGGTCGCCTTCATATCGAGTTTCATGCAGAACATAGGGGCGGCGGCCCTCTTCCTGCCGGCTGCGGTGAGGATCTCCAGGAGGCTCCACATCCCAGTTTCTCACATACTCATGCCGATGGGCTTCTGTGCCATCCTGGGAGGAACGATAACCCTCGTTGGCTCGAGCCCCCTGATACTTTTGAACGATCTTCTGGCCCTCTACAACCTGCCGCCATTCGGCCTGTTCTCGGTGACGCCGATAGGCCTGATGCTGGTTGCCTCTGGAATACTCTACTTCGTTCTCTTCGGTAGGTTCATACTCCCCAAGGTGGAGAGGAGGGAAGACGAAGGGAAGTTTATCCCCCCGGAGCTCGCCCAGACCTACGACAAGATATGCGGCCTTTATGAGCTTCACGTTCCGGTGAACTTCCAGAGGAGGACCGTGGAAGAGATAGACGCCCGTAGGAAGTATCAGGTCACGATAGTCGCCGTTTACCACAGGAAAACGAGGCACAAGAACTTCGCCCCCCACAGGGAGGAGTTCATAGAACCCTCGGACGACATAGCCGTTATAGGCTGCCCCGATACTGTGGAGAGGTTCGCGAAGGAGCTGGGACTGATACTCAAGGACGAGCTCGAGGAGTTCGCGGATGACCTTTCGAACGTGAACGCGGGCCTGGTGGAGGGGATTATAACCCCCAGATCGGAGCTGGTTGGGAGGACCCTTAGGGAGGTTCACTTCAGGAGGAGGTACGAGGTGAACCCCGTGGCCCTGGTCAGAAGGGGCGAGGTCATATACGCAGGGTTCTCGGATATGGAGCTGATGCCCGGCGACGCTTTGCTTTTGTTCGGAAAGTGGGACAAGCTCTTAGAGCTCAAGAACAGGAACGTCTTCGCCTTTTCTACAGAGATAAAGGGTGAGATAATGAGGCCTGAGAAGGCGAAGTGGGCCCTCTTCTGGTTCGGGGTTGCCCTCTTTATGATAGTTGTCCTGAACGTGAAGCTCTCGATAGCCCTGCTTACGGGTGCTCTCGGGATGATACTGACCAAGGTCCTGAGCGTGGACGAGGCCTACCAGTCGGTGGACTGGATGACCGTGTTCCTCCTAGCTGGGCTCCTCCCTCTGGGTATAGCCTTCCAGGAGACTGGGACCGCCGAGTTCCTCGCAAAGTCCATAGTTTCGAGCATAGAGAATCTCACGCCCTTTACCCTCTACCTACTGATAGCCCTCCTTACCTCCTTCTTCACCCTCGTGGTATCTAACGTGGGAGCTACGGTCCTTCTGGTTCCGCTCTCGGTGGACATGGCTATGGACATAGGTGCGGATCCGAGGCTCGCCGCCCTGGTGGTAGGGGTTTCGGCCTCCAACACCTTCGTCATACCGACCCATCAGGTAAACGCATTGATAATGAGGCCGGGGGGTTACAGGACGATAGACTACGTTAAGGCAGGGGGAGGGATGACCGTACTCTTCATAATCGTTCTAATAGTAGGGCTTAGCCTCTTCTACTAGGCTATTTTCCAGAACTTTCTCCCCATGTTCTTTCAGCGTATCGATCAAGTTCCCAAGTCCCCATCTTTTCTCAGCGGAAACTATAACCGAGGGCCCCTCCACAAACGCTGTATGAGGTAGATGTCTGATCTCTTCTTCGCTATCAATTATCCTGTCGGCCTTGTTCAGGACGTATATAACGGGCTTCTCGTCCGCTCCAAGCTCCTTCAGGACCTCCTTGACCGTGTGGATGTAGTCGAGCCATCTATCGTCGGAGATGTCCACTACGTGCAGTATGAGGTCTGCCTCGGTAACCTCTTCCAGGGTGGCCTTGAAAGACTCGATCAGCTCAGGTGGGAGCTTCTTTATAAAGCCTACGGTGTCTGTGAAGAGGAGCTTGAGCTCGGGTGAGATCACCCTCGAGGAGGTCTTCGTATCGAGCGTGGCAAAGAGCATGTCCGCCACGAAGGTGTCCCTTCCTGTGAGGGCCCTAAGGAGGGTCGATTTTCCGGCGTTCGTGTATCCCACGAGGGCCACCTTCACCACGTTACCCTCAGCTCTCCTCTTCCTCTGGTGCCTCCTCATCCTCTTTATCTCCTCGAGTTCCTCCCTAATCTGGTAGATCCTCTTCTTTATCAGCCTCCTCCTTATCTCCGCCTCCTGCTCACCGGGACCCCTCGTTCCTATACCACCCCCGAGCCTCGAGAGCTGTTTCCCCTTACCGTACAGCCTTGGAAGTTCGTGGGTTAGCCTCGCCAGCTCCACCTGGAGCTTGGCTTCCTTGCTCTTGGCCCTCCTGGAGAATATCTCTATTACCAGATCCGTCCTGTCCAGAACAGTCCTTCCCAAGAGCTTTTCCAGGTTCTTAACCTGGGATGGTGTGAGGAAGTCATCGAATATAACGACGTCGGCCCCCGTTCCCTTCGCAACCTCCTTCAGCTGATTAGCCTTTCCGGCTCCAACGAAGTACCTTACGTCAGGCTTGTTTCTCTTCTGGAGGATGTAGCCTACGCTTACGCCACCCAGGGCCTCGACGAGCCCCTTGAGTTCCCTTATCGAGTCCTTGGCCTCTTCCCTCGTTACCTCCCTGTTCCATATACCGACGAGGATGGCCTTCATTTACCCTCCACTATGGTGCTCACCGCGTGCTTGTATATGAGGTTGGGTTGTCCATCCACGTCCAGGAGTATGGTGTACTTGTCGTGATTGAGGATCTTACCCGTTATCCTGTTCCCCCTCGTCAGGTAAACGGTAACTACAGACTCCTTGGCTTTGAAGCTATCGAGAAGCTCGTCCTGTATGTTCGTCTCCTTCTCCATAGGATACATCCATCTACCTCCTTTACTAAGAATTAAATATATACGAACTCATCCTACCTTGTTGCAATAGAAATCACCCCAGTTTAAATTATTCCTATGCTAAAGGACACATGGCAGGATATAGGGAGGCTGGAAGGGCTATTCCTCGAGATAATAGACGACCCGACGAAGAAGGAGGTTCTCCTGTACCCTATATGCTACTGCCAGCTCGTTAGGAAGGAAAACACCTTCGAGGTGGATCTTCCCAAACTCCTCTCCTGTGCTAATAAAACCTTTCACTCCTTCCGGGGCAGATGGCAGGACATACTCCTGGAGCTGGACCTCTTCCAGTTCATAACGCCGAGGGGAGATGTCCTTTGGGGTAAGGATATCCTCAGGCTTCAGTCGGCGGAGGGTATAAAGGTCACATTCCTCCCTGAGTACAGGGAGATCTTCTACGAGGTGTACGCCAGGTTTCTGAAGTACTGGACCGTCCTTAGCAAGATATCGAGCTACTCCAAGAGGAACACGCCCGCCGAGGCGGTGTACCTGTCCGCCATAATCTTCAACGAGGAGCTCTACAGTGAGGTTATACACTATGCAAAGCTCCAAGCCCTCAGGTTTCCTAAGGAGGCTCCCTTCTTCGAGGTCGTCAGGGGGCTTTCAGAGTTCTACGTTAAGGTAAACGAGAGGAGGGAGTTCGATCTCCAGCTCCTGGAGAGGGCCCTGGCGGAGCTTTCAGGTTTCAAGAGCCCATACTACGGTATAAACGTAGCCAAGCTGAGAAGGGATATAGATGCGCTCATCAAGGACGTCTCCAAGGGTAAAAAGTACTTCATCCTGAAGATAAGCTTTACGATTGCTTCAAATCATGGAAGGGGTTTTGTGAAGCGGTTAGTATCTAAGTTGGTCAGAAAGATAAAGGAACTCGGAGGAAAGAGATGGACTTTAATGAACTCAGAAACGGTCTTCTCCTCTTTCACAGGAACCTCTTGGAGAAGGCAGAGAGGGCAACAGATCCCCGTTTGAAGGAGGCGTACCTGACGGCAGCGAGACATCTAAAGGACGTTGCCTCTTCACTATACAAGTTCGATCAGGCTATGAAGGAGATAAAAGAGTTAGAGAAGGAAGGTTACCAGCACAACTGAGGTGTTCAAGGAGTTCTCAGACCCCATATACGGCTTCATAAGGGCCGACGCAAAGGAACTCTGCCTGATAGACTCCTTAGTGTTCCAAAGGCTCAGGCATATAAAGCAGCTCGGCCTCACCTACTTGGTATTCCCCTCAGCGCAGCATTCTAGGTTTGAACACGCCCTCGGCGTCCTTCATCTCACCGACAGGCTATACAGGAAGCTGGAAGGAAAAGTAGGCAGCAGGACCCATCAGATAATCAGGCTCGCGGGCCTTCTGCACGACCTTGGGCACCCTCCCTTCTCCCACACTACCGAGGTTCTCCTGCCCGAAGAGAAAACCCACGAGGACCTGACCAAGAGGATCATCCTCGAAACGGAGATATACGACATCCTCAGAAAGACCTTCGGTTTCGAACACGAAGAGATCGAGCTCCTGATACGTCTTACCTTAGGGGAGCCAAAGGACAGGGAGGAAGCGCTTCTTACGGAGCTGATTACCGGCCAGTTCGGTGCAGACAGGATGGATTATCTCAGGAGGGACGCCTTTTTCTGCGGGGTCTCCTACGGCCTGTTCGATCACGAAAGGTTGCTGAGCACCGTAGAGGTAATCCACGATGAGAGTGGGAAGTTTCTCGCCGTCCACTCTAGCGGGCTCAGAGCCCTGGAGAACTTTCTCATAGGAAGGTACTTTATGTACGTCCAGGTGTATTTTCACAAGGTCGTTAGGATACTGAACATACATCTCGTGGAGCTCATGAGAAAGCTCTTCGATGAAGCGCACTTTGAGGACATAAACAGCTTCCTCAAGATGGACGACACCGCCGTGATATCTAGGGCTTTCTCCGAGGAGAGCCTGAGGGAGGATACGGAAAGGATATTCGGAAGGAAGCACTTCAAAGAAGTCTATTCGACGAAGGACAGGGGCGAGTTCGAAGAGGTAAAGATGTTTCTCCTGGATAGATTTCCCCCTCATCTGCTCAGGTTCGATTCCGTTTACAAGGAGCCTTACGACGAGAGGATACTCGTATTCGACGGTAGCTCCGTGAAGAGCATAGAGGAGATCTCCGATATAGCCGCGAGCCTCAAGCCGATAGAGCTCTACAGGGTGTACGTGGAACCTACCATCAGGGAGGAGGTATGCTCTCTCCTGAGAAGGTAAGCCTCGCCCTGACCTATCTGGTGAGTCTCGGGGCCTTCTTCTCCCTGAAAGGGATAGCGAGCTATCAGTTCTTCCTTCCCTTTCTGATCATGTTTCTACTCGGGGTGGTGAACGATTTCAGGTTCAGGGTTTACCTCCCTAGGTGGCTCCTAAACGCCGGCGGTGTCCTGTTCTCAATCGTAGCCCTATCCCAGCTGAGTCTGGAGAACATAATAAGGCCCTTCGCCGACCTGCTCCTCTTCCTGCTCGTGATAAAGTCCCTGGAGGAGAAGAAGCCAAGGGACCTATACCAGATGCTGCTCCTGAGCCTCTTCGGTGTGGCCATAACGACTACCTTCCGCCTCGATCTCAGCTTCCTAGCCTTCTTCCTCTACGAGCTCTTCCTCGGAAGCGTAGCCTTCACCTTCATAAACGTCCAAACGAACCTCAAGGGAGTTCCCCTTAGCAG
>WFPN01000261.1 GCA_015487535.1 Aquificaceae bacterium | reverse complement strand
TTCCCCACCCTAACCACTATCTCGTCCTCGCCCTTCAGAAGCGAGACGCTCTCCTTCTTCACGAAGGGAGCCCTTATCTTTATCACGTACCTTCCATCTTCTTGTATGAACTCGTAAGGTTTTTCCTTGAAGAAGACATCTGAGGGATCTCTATCCCTGTATATGATGTCTGAGAGGATCTCCAGCCTCCGCGTCCCGAAGACCTCCTCCTCAAGCAGTGGAACCCTGAACACGGGAACGGGAGAGAAGTAGCTTTCTATCTCGGATACGTACTTCTTTTGGATCTCGATCCAGTTCCTCAAATAGGAGCAGTCCCCAGCATCGGGAGGTATTATCTTGTTCACTATAACGGCGTCCACATTCACGCCGAAGAGGTTGAAGTACATGAAGGCCCTCTGACTCTCCTTTAAAACCATCTTCTCTGGATTGGAGACGAGCCTAACGGAGGTTACCTCTGAGTCTATAAGTATCTCGTCCACGCCCTTCAGCTTCTCGTAGAAGTTCTCAAGGGCTTTGAAGTAGGATTCGTCCGGGAGAGGAACGTCCGAGAGCCTGCCCACCACAGGCCTTGCCACCTTCATGACGAGGCGCTCTGTTTTGAAGATCTTCTTCATGTACCACTTCAGAACGGTCGGCATCGAAACGAACCTCAGGGATTCCCCCGTTGGAGGAAGATCGAAAACGAGAACGTCGTACTCCTTCTCCCTGTAGTATTTGTTCACATACAGGAGGCTCGTAACCTCCTCCATGCCTGGAAGGATCGCTAGCTCCTCGGCGAGTACCTCGTCCAGTCCCGTTGTGTTGAAGAGTAGCTCGAGAAACCTATATACATCCCCCCAGTACCTGTCGATCTCCTCCTGTATGTCTATCTCCTGGATGTGAAGCCTCTCGTTTATCTCTATTGGCAGCCCTTTGGCCTTGAACCTCTCCCCTTCCGGTATGTCGAAGGCGTCGGCGAGAGAGTGGGCCGGATCCAGTGAGACGACTATAGTTTTGTACCCTAGCTTAGAGAGCCTGTATCCAGTTGCGGCGGAGATCGTGGTTTTTCCAACGCCGCCCTTTCCAGAAAAAAGGATTATCCTCATGGGAGATATTTTAAAATAGTGAAAGCGGGATTACTTGCGAATTATTCGCAAATTAGGATATAATAATATTGCAATTTAATAACATATAGGAGGTGAGAGAAATGAAGAAAGCGGTAGCCGTGGTGGCGGTAGCGGTCGGTGGAGCCCTTCTGATGGGCGCGGGAAATCCGGAGGACGCGAAGCTCCTCGAGGAGGCTAGGAAGTACTTCCAGCCCCTACCCAAGGTGGCAGAAAGCAAGGACAACCCTGTTACCCCGGAGAAGGTGAAGCTGGGCAAGATGCTCTACTACGAACCAAGGCTATCCAAGAGCGGGCTTATATCCTGCAACACCTGTCACAACCTAGCCACCTACGGGGTTGATAACCTTCCTACCTCTGTAGGGCACAGATGGCAGATAGGTCCGAGGAACGCTCCCACAACACTGAACGCGGCCCTGCACGTGGCCCAGTTCTGGGACGGAAGGGCTAAGGACGTGGAGGAGCAGGCAAAGGGGCCTATCCTGAACCCCATCGAGATGGCTATGGACTCTCCCGAGGAGGTGGTCAAGCGCCTCAGCTCCATACCCGAGTACGTGAAGCTCTTTAAAGAGGCCTTCCCTGGAGAGAAGAACCCGCTCAACTACGATAACGTAGCGAAAGCGATAGCCGCATTCGAGAGAACTCTCATGACCCCATCGAGGTTCGACAGGTTCTTGAAGGGAGATCTGAACGCCCTTACTAAAAAGGAGAAGGAAGGTCTAAAGACGTTTATAGAGGTGGGATGTGCGAGCTGTCACAACGGTCCAGCCCTTGGAGGAAAGATGTTCACCAGGTTCGGTATAGTGGAGGCGTACTGGAACGCCACCAGGGAATACGTAACCCTGGAGAAGCCCACCATGCCTATGGACGTTGGTAAGTTCGCTGTGACCCATAAGGAAGAGGACCTCTACGTATTCAAGGTTCCTTCCCTAAGGAACATAACCAGAACGTACCCCTACTTCCACGATGGCTCCGTCTGGAACCTGGAGGACGCCATACAGGTTATGGCCAAGGTTCAGCTCGGTAAGGAACTTACCAAGGACCAGGTGGATAAGATAATGGCCTTCCTGAAAGCTCTGGAAGGTGAGGTTCCCAAGGAAGCTCTCGAGCTCCCCGTTCTTCCACCCTCTACGCCAAAAACGCCAAGGCCCGTCAGATGATCTCTTCAGGCCCCTCTTGGGGCCTTCTTTCAAACTTTGACCGAAGCCAGGTTCTTATACAGGGCCTTGACCAGCTCGAAGTTGAGCGTGTGGCCCCCTTTGTAGGAGATGAACTTGCCCCTCACGGACATACCGAGAAGATATAGATCGCCTATCAGATCGAGAACCTTGTGCCTCACAGGTTCGTCCTGATACCTCAACCCTCCCTCGTTGTACACTCCCTCCTTCCCTATCACGAGTGTGTTTTCGAGGCTACCACCCTTTCCGAGGCCGTTCTTCCTTATGAACTCTATCTCGTGCTCAAAGCAGAAGGTCCTGGCCAGGATTATATCCCTAAC
>WFPN01000260.1 GCA_015487535.1 Aquificaceae bacterium | reverse complement strand
TACAGGTTCGTCAAGGATTACGTGGAGAAAGGTATCTACGGAAAGTATCTCCTGGAGAACTATTCGGAGGAAGACTTCTTAGAGCTCGCAAAATACATAAAGCCCGAGAGGGATCTCTACTTCAACTATACGGGCATAAAAATACTGGCTGACAGGTATCTGGTAAGGGACGAGGAGGGAAGGGTTATAGAGCTCCCTCAGGAGATGTACATGCTCATTTCCATGACCCTCGCCCTTCCCGAGAAGGATAAGGTAAAGTGGGCCAAGGAGTTCTACGATCTCCTCTCCGAGCATCTCGTTACGGTCGCAACGCCCACACTCATGAACGCAAGGAGGCCCTTCACACAGTTATCCTCCTGCTTTATACTCACAGTGGACGACGACCTCTACGACATCTTCGACAACGTACAGAAGGCGGCCCAGATCTCGAAGCACGCGGGAGGTCTTGGTATCTACATTGGGAAGCTCAGAGCCACGGGGGCTCCCATAAGGAAGTTTAAAGGGGCGAGCTCGGGAATAATTCCAGTTGTCAAGGTGATCAACGACGTTATGACTTACGTGGATCAGCTCGGGATGAGGAAGGGTTCGGCCTCGATAACCCTCGACATATGGCACAAGGACATCCTGGACTTTTTAGAGGTAAAGACCAACGCTGGAGACGAGAGGAAAAAGGCACACGACATACATCCTGCGGTTTCCATACCAGATATATTCATGAAGCGGGTTATAAACAGAGACAAGTGGACCCTGTTCGATCCTTACTACACCAAGAAGGTAGCGGGGGAGAAGAACCTAGAAGACCTTTGGGGAGAGGCCTTCGAAGAAGAGTACCTCAGACTCGAGAAGGAGCTCCCCGAAGAGGCCAAGAAGGAGGTGGATGCTTTCGAGCTGTGGAAGAGGCTCCTTACAGTCGCCTTCGAAACGGGAGAGCCTTACATCTTCTTCAGGGATCATGCCAACAGGATAAATCCAAACAAGCATGCGGGCATGGTTTACTCGAGCAACCTCTGCGTTACCGGCGACACACGCCTTGTAACCCAGTTCGGTCTCGTGAAGGCGGAAGACCTCTACAGAATGGGGGAGCCGATAATAGCCACCTACGACAGGAGGACCAATGGAGACCATCGCGCTTATGGGACAGAAAAAGCGCTCTGCATAAAGATGCACAAGACCGCGGAGCAAGCCGATGTATGGGAGGTCTTAACTAAGGATGGATACAGGATAAAAGCAACCGATTGGCACGACTTTTATGTGTTGGAAAGCGGTAAAGTAGTTAAGAAAAAGCTCAAGGATCTTAAGGTAGGAGACAAGCTTCTTATACAGTCGGGAGAGGGACAGTTCGGTCAGGAAGGATCTTATGAGCTCGGCTTCCTCCTCGGATGGCTTGCGGGGGACGGAACGCTCTCCAGAGACAGGAGAACCGGAAACCAGGTCGCTATATTTGACCTGTACAACGAGGACATAGCTCTGAGAGATCTAATATACACAGCCAAGGAAAGCGTAGTCGAAACTTACTATGCCGAGGTTGAAGGGAGAAAAGTAATCAACGATTATGAGGGCTGTTGGCTACTAAAGTGATAAGCCATACCCATAACAGTAGAAAACTCAGGATATGTTCCAGTAAGCTCGGCAGGATATTCGAGGAAAGGTTCGGCTTCACCGCAGAGACTAAACACAGGGTTCCAGAAGTTATCTTCAGGGGAACTAGGGAAACTGTAAGAGGATACCTTCAGGCACTTTTCACCGCAGATGCAACCGTAGAAGTTATAAAGAACTCCGGCGTTCCCATATTCACTATACAGCTCACCAGCAAGAGCAGAGAGCTGCTCGAAGACATTCAGATACTTCTTGCTAACTTTGGAATAAAGTCCTCCATATACAGGCGTTCGGGAGGTAAGTTCACCTATACTACGAAGGATGGTGTAAAGAGGAAATACGCAAGCTCTCAGGCTTACAGGCTAGACATAAAGGGAAGAAACGCCGTAAGGTTCGTGAAAGAGATAGGCTTTATAGGAAGTAAACAGGAAAAGGCCCTTAAAGTTATAAGGGAAAGGATTTCTAGGTGTTATCCTGCGGAGGGCAGAAAGGAAGAGAAGTTCCTCAGTGAAATAGTGAGTATAAGGTATGCGGGTAAAGAGGACGTTTACGATACAACCCAGCTTTACAACCACTCCCTTATATTCAACGGCATAGTTACAGGAAACTGCCACGAGATAATCCAGAACATGAGCCCCACAAAGCACCTAGGAAGGGAGCTCGACCCTGAAACGGGAGAGATAACTTACAGGAAGAAGTCCGGGGATGTGGTGGTCTGCAACCTCGGATCGGTGAACCTCGGGAAGGTTCACACGAAGGAGACAATGGAAAAAGTTGTCCCCAAGCTCGTGAGGATGCTCGACAACGTGATAGAGATAAACTACTACGCGATACCGGAGGCAGAGTACACCAACAAAC
>WFPN01000259.1 GCA_015487535.1 Aquificaceae bacterium | reverse complement strand
GATAAGGGAGCTCTATCCCGAAGAACCCTATCTTTTGAGGGAGTTCGAGAAGGCTTTGGAAGGAAAGCCGGTGAATGAGGAGGTGAGGAGAAAGCTCTCCCATCTGAGGCTCTCACCTATAGAAGAGCCTGTGAGCGCTCCGAAGGTCTCCAAGGTTGATGCGGTTATAGAGATAGATGACGGCAAGCTCGTGGGGTACATATACGAGGAGCTTATAGATATAAGGCCGAACCTCAGATACATGGAGATGCTCCAAAAGGTAAAGGGAGAGGCTAAGGAATTCCTGAAGGAGTACGTGGAGAGGTTCGAGAACTTCAAGAAGATACTTTCTATAAGGAAGGAGAACCTGAGGAAGATCCTGGATATGGTTATAGAAACCCAGGAGGAGTTCCTTAAGGGTGAGGGGAACCTCAAGAGCCTTATGGTTAAAGACGTTGCCTACAGGTTGGGTGTGAGCGAGTCCACCGTAAGCAGGCTTATAAACTCAAAGTACGTCAAAACACCTCAGGGGACCTATCCCTTCAAGTTCTTCTTCGTGAGGGAGACCGTTGGAGGTATATCTCAGGAAGAGCTTATGAGGGAAATAAAAGAAGTAATAGACAAGGAGGATAAGAGAAAGCCCCTGAGTGACGACGAAATAGCAAAAATTCTTCAGACCAAAGGCTACAGCGTTGCAAGGAGGACAGTTGCCAAGTACAGAGAGATCCTAGGAATACCCTCCTCAAGGGAGAGGAGAAAGAGATGAAGCTCTCCGTTCATGCTTATGCAGAAATAGGAAATTTCTTCATGAATGTGTCATTAGCTTTCGTGGTTTTCACTCTCATACAACCGTTTGCTCAAGATAAACTCAATCCTAAGTTGCTCGTAATAGGCATATGCGGTGTGGTTGTTTTCTTTACTCTGGGGGTTTACTTTTTAAACACCGGAGGTAACGATGAGCCCTGAAATTGGAGTTATTTCCGTTGTTGCGGTGCTACTTACCATAGGACTATTTATAATCCTCTTTACCGAGCCTGCACGGAAAAAAGAAGCTAACCGATGAAGCTAAAAGAGGTTCAGGAACTTATAGAGAAGGAAGGTTTGGATGCCTTCCTCTTCAGCTCTTGGGCGAACGTTTTTTACCTGTCTGGGTTTAGCTCAACCCACGCATATGCGGTTATAACCCCGAGCTCGAAGCACCTGCTCACCGATGGAAGGTACTACGAAAAAGCCAAAGCTGAGCTCAAAGACTGGGAGGTCGTTCTCATAAAAGGAAGGGCCACCCGCGTCCTCAAAAGGTTCTTGAGAGATAAAGGACTTTCCGTGGTCGGGTTCGAAAGCGACAGGGTGAGCTGCGAGTTCAGGAGGCATCTCAGGAGCACGAAGATCAAGTGGAAGGGGTACTCGAACTTCTTGAAGGAGATAAGGGCTCTCAAGACCAAGGAAGAGATAAACAGAATGAGGGAAGGGGTCAAGAAGAGCGACTCCATATACAGGGAGCTCCTAAACTTCGTGAGGCCAGGGGTAACCGAGCTCGAGGTGAGAGGATTCATAGTTAGCAAGATATTCGAGCATGGAGGGAGCGGTGAGAGCTTCCCGGCGATAGTTGCCTCTGGGGAAGGGAGCGCTATTCCCCACTGGGAGACGTCCCGCAGGAAGATAAGACAAAACTCCCCAGTTCTGGTGGATATGGGTCTCGTCTGGGAAGGTTACTGTACTGACTTTACGAGAACCTTCTACGTTGGAACTCCCGACAGCGAGTTTGTAAAGGTATATAACATAGTCAGGGACGCTCACCTCTTCGCCCTTGAGAAGGTAAAGGTTGGAAACAAGCTCGGAGAGGTGGATAGGGCAGCGAGGGAGTATATAAAGAGGAAGCGTTACGGTAAGTACTTTGTCCACACCACAGGTCACGGTATAGGGGTTGAGATACACGAGTATCCGAGGGTTTACTATAAAGGGGAGGACGCCGACGTGGTTATAGAGGAGGGTATGGTTTTCACAGTCGAGCCGGGTATATACCTGCCGGGAAAGTTCGGTGTTAGGCTGGAGAACATAGTCGCTGTGGTCGATGGCGTGGGGGAACCTCTCTCCTCCGTGAGCCTAGACCTGGTGAGCCTTTAAAATGGAGAGGGGTATTGTAATAGAGAGGGTCGCCCAGCTGATAAGGGTTTACCTGTTCGAAAGGGACATTACACTCAGGGGTGTTCCGAGGGGCAAGGTCTTAAAGAAAACCAGGATATACGCGGGCGATTACGTGAACGGTGAGGTAGTAGATAGCGAAACCTTCGCAATAGAAGATGTGGAGGATAGGAAGAACGTCCTCATAAGGCCCCCGATAGCCAACGTTGACAGGGTTATATGTGTGATGACCATACGGAAGCCCGACTTCGACAATCATCTCTTAGACAATTTGCTCGTTGTTTACGATCACGTAGGATGCGAGCCCGTTATACTCTTTAACAAAGTGGATCTCCTCGACGATGAAGGGCTTGAGGAACTGAGCAGGTGGACGGAGATATACTCGGATGCGGGGTACGATGTGGTTCACGTGAGCGCGAAGACGGGCAAGGGTCTCGATAAGATGAAGGAGCTTGTCAGGGGTGAGATATGCATACTCGCCGGCCCCTCTGG
>WFPN01000258.1 GCA_015487535.1 Aquificaceae bacterium | reverse complement strand
GTAGGATGCCTCCGGCTATGACGCCTACTATAAGTGCCACGTGGCCGTAGCTGTCTGAGAGAAGTATTAGGGTTATGAGGAAGGTCGCGTTAAAAATACCTTGGGAAACAGCCGGGACGAAGAACCTCCCCTTGACGTTCAGAACCCCCATAAAGAGAGCGCTCAGCCCTACAAGGAGAAGGTAGAGGAAGAGGAACCTCGCCATGAATACAGCAAGGTCGAAGGCCTCAGTGTCCCTCAGCCCAGGAGCGAGCAGTGAGACTATGTATTCAGAGAGGATAACACCGAGGAATGTGACCAGGACGTTTATAAGCAGGTAGAAGGAGAAGACCTTTCCCAGAAATTCTCTCTCCCTCCCCTCCTCGACCGCCCTCGTGTAGAGAGGGACGAAGGCGGCGTTGAAGCCTCCCTCACCGAGGAGCCTCCTGAAGCTGTTAGGGATCCTGAAGGCTACGAAGAAGGCGTCCGATATATGCGAAGCTCCAAAGTAGTAGGCTATGCCCGCATCCCTGAGAAAACCTAGAATTCTGCTTATAAGGGTGCCAAGGGCGAAGCTGATAGCGAAGCGAACCAGTTTCATCCTTAGAAGGGATCTACCTTGACCTCAATTATATCCTTGCCGAACTTCCTCAGGAGCTGCCTCACCTTCCAGAGTGTCTTCCTCTCCCTGAAGCGAACGAGGATCTCGTACAGACCCTCCCTGGGATTAAAGCTAGTCCTGACTTTGGGGGAGAGGAATTTGGCCGCGTAACCCCCGACCTCCTTCTTTGAGGTTTTTATTAGCAGGAGCCTCCAGAAGGGAGGGAGTGCCTCCTCTTCCCTTTTCTCCAGCTCCTTAAGGTAAAAGTCTTTAAAGCTCTTTTTCTGTAGGGAGGTAAATACTTCTTCCTGAGGAAACATGGTCTGAACAAGGAGCTTCTCCCTTGTGATCATGAGGGCCTTGGTAAGGTAGGTGAAAAGCTCCTCTTCGGATCTGTAGGAGGGGACCGATAGCATACCGTCCGCGGACAGGACCAGGGTGAGGTCGTAGCTCTCACTCCACAGGGGGTAGGTGGCGAAGTGAAGGTTCTCCGAAAGACCTACGTTCTTTTCGATAACTTCGACCGCCTTCTCTATTCCGAACCCGAGTTCTTCCAGATCACCCCCGCACTCGGGACACAGGAGCTCCTCGGACCTGTAGGAACAGTTGGTGCAGTATAGGATCTCCCTGTTCTGGGAGTACGTGAGGAAGGTTCCGCACTCGGGACACTGGGCGAGGCTCTCACATCTTAGACAGTAAACGTAGCTGTATCCCTGTTTGGGGACTAGGAAGAGAATCTTTCTGTCCCTGTGCTTCTCTATCTCTCTATAGGCCTCTTCGGTTAGTATCTCGCTGGCTTTCCTTTCTATAAGTTCCACAGGAGGAAGCTCCCAGGTAGGGCCCTTCAGCTCCATCTTTCCTTCCTGTACCAACCTGTAGGAGCTGAGGGTAGGGGCCTGGGTGGAGAAGATCAGGGATGAGGAGGTTTTCTTAGCCAGGAGGTAGGCCAGCCTCCTCATATCCAGGTTGCCAACGGCCTTTATCCTAACACCCGGTGAGCTCTCACCGAAAAGGATCACAAGGCCCAGATCCTTGGCCGGACACAGGGAAGCTATATAAGATCCTATAACTAGGGAAGGTGTATCCTCGGCACGAAACCAGTTCTCTATCAACTTCTTCGGGGGAACTCCCGAGTGGATCTCTATCAGCTTATCCCCCAAACGCTCCGAAAAGAACTCCCTGACCGGACCGAGGACAGACGTCTCGGGAAGAAGCATCAGAATAGACCTGCCCTCCTCTAGATTTGAGAGGACGTTCGGTAGCAGAGCTTCCAAAACCCTATCAAACCTGTCCCATACAAGCGTTCTCTCACCACCCAGCCTTTTGAGACCCTCCCAACTTTCTATCTTGGACTCCTTGGAAACCACGCTCTGGTGTGTGATCTCGAGGAAGCCCCTCCTTTCCAGATCCCTGATCCAGCTCCTCTTGAACCCCCAGGATAGGATCTCCTCCTCGCTCACCCATCCTCTACCGCTCAAGAAAACGACGAGCCTTCTCTTGTCGGCACTCCTGAGCTTGGGTAGAACCTCTTTAAGGGGCAGCCTCAGCCTGTAATAGCTGACTTCAAGGGAAGGGTACGTCCATCTTCTTTCCCTTCTCAATATACCCTTTGATATGAGGGCTTTTACGAGCTTCGGGTCGTACTTCTTCCTGAGGTTCTCGAGCTTTACCCCCCTCCTCTTCTTTACGTACTCGAAGACCTCTCTGCTGAGCCT
>WFPN01000257.1 GCA_015487535.1 Aquificaceae bacterium | reverse complement strand
TTCTAGGGTCCTCTGGAAGGTCTTCAGCAGGAACTGGTTCTCCGCGGGAAGGGTTCAGACACCCGTTCTGGGATGGGTTATAGAGAGGTATGAGAAGTCTAAGGAAAAGAAGGGAGAGGTCGTTTTTGAGGTAAACGGTCAGACCTTCAGGGCGGAGATAGAAGACCTTGACGTGGCAAAGAGCGTGTATGAAGAGCTTGAGCTCGCGAGGGTATATACCCATTCCCCTCAGGAGACGGACAAAAAACCACTTCCTCCCTACTCCACCGACACCGTCCTTGAGGACGCGAGTGAGTTCCTCCACTTCTCGGCACAGAAAACGATGAAGCTCCTCCAGAGTTTGTTTGAGGCTGGGCTGATCACCTACCACAGGACGGACTCCACCCGCGTCTCCGAGACGGGGAGGTATCTGGTAGCCAAGCCCTACATAAGCGAGAAGTTCGGCGAGGAGTACTTCTACCCAAGATCCTGGGGAGAAGGAGGAGCCCACGAGTGCATAAGACCTACGAGACCCTTAGAGCCTTCCAACCTCAGGTTCATGATAACCGCAGGCCTGATAGACCTTGAAGACCCGCAGAACGCCCTTAAGCTCTACGAACTCATATTCAAACGCTTCATCGCTTCCCAGATGAGACCTGCGAAGGTAAAAACTGAAAAACTCCATGTAGAGCTTCCCTACTACGACTGGGAGGAGGAGGTAGTTACGGAGATTATAGAACACGGCTTTGACCTGATGTTTCCAACCTTCAGGGTTTTCGAGAAAAGGGAAAGGTTTGACGTAAAGCCGATCGAATTCAGGGAGGTTTCCAGGGTTCCGTTATTTACACAGGGGACTCTTATACAGGAGATGAAGAAGAGGGGGCTTGGAAGACCCTCAACCTACGCCCACATAGTCCAGACCCTTTTAGACCGGGGCTACGTTAAAGAGGTAAAGGGAAGGCTCGTCCCAACTAAGATGGGGATTCAGGTTTACAACTACCTTAAAGAGAACTACCCAGAATATGTAAGCGAGGAGCTTACCAGGAAGCTGGAAGAGGCGATGGACAGGATAGAGAGGGGAGAGCTCGACTACATGGAGGTTCTGAGATCAGCCTTCAAGGTCAAAGAAATCCTCGACAGACTTGGGAAAGTTGAGGTCTCGGAGAGGTTCTACTATGAGTGATGTTATTGCGCTCATCCTCTTCATAGGCCTTTTACATGGGGTTCTATTTATCTACTGGAAGGGGATGGGATCTGCGAGGAAGAAGAAGTTTGAAAAACTGTATGGCAAGAAGGATTAGCCCTTTGAGAGCTCCTCCTTTATCCAGTCTATGACCTTCACCGGTAGAGGCTCGAACCCGTACTTCCCAGCAAGGTAGTAGCTCGCCCAGTCTCCAACGTGAATGAGGTAGAGGAGCCTTGCCAGGTAGGAGTTCCCGTCCCCACCTATTACAACTGGGACTATACCGAGATCTTTCAGGAGCCTTATGGTAATATCAACTCTCCTCCTTACCCTTTCGTGGTCTTTGGGGTCGAACATCACCACGAAGGCGCACTTGGACCTTATCTCAGCGTTGTCGAGACCGACCACCTCGTTGTGGTGCATCTCGGGAAGAGTCGCGAAGTATGCCTGGGTTTTTGAGTTCTCGTTTATCTGGGTCTTCCACCTGAAGGCGCACGCCTCGGTCAGAGGGGTTGCGTAGATTATGGGGATGTAGCCGTAAAGTTTGCTCGCTATCTCCTCACCTTTTTTCTTTATCTCGTCGTAATTGGTTTTCAGGTTCTCCTTCGCATCCTCAAGCTCATCCTTTTCCACGCCGAGGAGGGTCAATATCTTGGAAAGCATGTAGCCGAGAGCGTATCTGGGAGCAAAGCCAGAGGGAATCTTTAAATGCAGAATCCCACTCTTCTTTGCAAGCTCTTCCAGCTTACCTCCGGAACTGATACATATAACCGTTGCGTCCCTCTCCATGGCGGTTTCGAAGTTGCTTATCGTCTCTTCCGTGTTCCCACTGTAGCTCGTACAGATTACCAGGTGCTCTTCGCCTT
>WFPN01000256.1 GCA_015487535.1 Aquificaceae bacterium | reverse complement strand
GAAAGCTCGAAAAGCTCGAAGAGCTCCTCAGCAAAGAGGTAAAAGTCTATACCTCCTCTGACAGGGAGGAGATATTCTCCCTCCCCGACAACAGAGAGATCTACTTCGACTACACTCCCCTCTACAACGCCGTCAGGAGGTGGAGGGGAATAGAGGAAGAGCCTGAAGGCACGGACGTACAGAGGAAGAAGGCAGGGAAGATAAAGGCACTCCTGAGGGTCCTGGAGAGGTTGGAAGATGGATAAGCTCTGGAAAGCGTGGGAAAGGGAAGTAGCAAACTGGATAGGATCGAGGAGAAATCCACTCTCAGGCTCTAGCAACGTATCCGACAGCGGAAAGGGAAGACTCGGAGACATCATCCACCCCTCGGCTGTCATAGAGTGCAAGCTCAGGAAGTCAGTCTCAGTCATATCCATGATGAGGGGAGAGTACAGGAAGGCTAAAAAGGAAGGTAAAACCTTCGTGGGAGTGGTAAGGGAGAAGGGAAAGAAAGACCTGATCTGTTTAGTCCTCCCCTACGAAGAAGCTAAAAGAGTCCTAATAGAGATAGGGGGTAGTCCCTCAAAAGAAACCCCTGAGTCTCAAGCTAAAGAGCGCTCTCTTAAGCTCACTTCAAACCACGGGAAGGAGGAGTAATATGGCGGACAAGCTCAGGATCCCGAAGCTAAAGACGGCGGAGGAGATAAACAGGGTAGTGAGGAGGGTCGTGAGGGAGCTGATGAAAGGGGATATGGACCCCAAGAGGGCCAACGCAATAGTTTACGCTCTCAAGCTCGCCAAGGAGCTCATAGAGGTAGGCGAGCTCGAGGAGAGGATCAGAAGGCTCGAGGAGATCGTGAACACTAACGGGAGGATAAATTATGAGGTTAAGAACTAAGCTCGAGAAACTTGAGAAAGAGCTGAAGGCTTCTGAGGGGGAAGTAAAGATCGTAATCAGGCACGAGATGATAAGTGGGGAGGGAAAGGCAGAGGAGTTCAAGATCCAGGAGATAGTTTTAAAGCGCTCTACCTATGGCACGGAAATTGCTAAGGGAGGAACCTCATGAGATCCGATGTCTTTACCGATACCTTCTGTCCCCTCTGCGGTTCCAACGAGCACTTGGACAGGATAGAGCACATCCACGGTAGAGAGCAGACGGGACTTGTAGTTTTCTGCCGAAGGTGTGAGAGGGAGTTCGTGATAATAACCCACGTATTCGGAGGGGGTCGTGAAGGTAACGACTGAGTATTAGGTAATGCTTGTTTTTCTCCTACACGATAGTATCTTAAGAAATGTAGGAGAAAAACTATGAAGCTCCGAGATCCTGTGCTTGAAGGGATACTCCTTGAGGAGCTCGAGAGGGTCAAGGACAGGATCAGGCTCCTTGAGGAGGAGCTGAAGAAAAAGCACAGCTTCATAGTCAAGAAGAAAACCTACAAGGGGAGGAAGTACTACTACCTTTACCTGAACAGAAGGGAGGGCTCCAGGGTAGTGTCAGAATACTGGGGAAGGGCAAGCGAGAAGGATGTAAAGGAGTACAAAGAGAGAAAGGCCATCGAGGAAGAGCTAAAGAAGTTAAGGCTAAGGAAGAGAGAACTTGAGAAGATCCTGGGCTATGAACCCTGAAGAGTTTATAAAGGAAGTCTCGAGAATACTTAAAAGCTCTGGAGCTGATTTCGTGCTCGGCGGTAGCTGGGCCTTGCATTTCTATACCCTGCGCTACCCCATCAGATATTCTTTGAGGACGAAGGATATAGACTTCGTCTTTGCACTGTCGAGGAGAAAGCTCAAGCCTTACCCTCTCGGGGAGTATCTGAAGGAGAGAGGCTTTCTTTTGAACCTGAAAGGGGAGGAAGTGAACTACGTGGGCGAACACTTCAGCGTTGAGTTCCTAATAGAGCAAAGGAAACCCATAGACAGACCAGTCCACATAAAGGAGCTCGGTATATACGCCGTGCCCCTTCACTTTATAGACTACTTACTTCCCGAGAAAATAGAGATAGAGGGCGTTCCCCTTCCAGTACTGGAGAGGTTCTACATACACAAGCTCGTGATCTCCAGAAGGAGGAGAGAAGAGCACAAAAGGCTTAAGGACATCGAACAGGCCTTGGCTTTAAGAGAAATCATCGACCTTGAAAAACTTGAAGCCCTAAAAGTCTCCCTCCCTAAGAAGTGGAAGAGGCTCCTCAAAGAGGCTGAGGAGGAGCTTTAAACCCCCTTCCCAAGTCTCTGACCTGCCTTTAAAAATTATGATTGACGGGTCAGTCATAAGGTTTTAAATTTTAAGTGTAGCCCCTGGGGAGGATCATGGAGGGGATAGAGAAGATCCTCGACGAGTTCTGTTTAGAGCCTTTAGACTATGCTGTCGTAGTCGAGAAAGAACACGCCCAGGCGGTCAACCCTTTCGACACCAAAAGCGCCGTCCTGACGGGTGTGGTATCTGTGGAGGTGGTCGATCACATCCCCGTCTTCTGGGACGACATAGAGGATCTCTTCAACATAGACACCCTCGAGAAGGTCGTGAGCCTCAGCCCTGTCCAGCTCGAGCACGTGAATAGGGCGGGGAACATCCCCGTCTTCGACTTTATAAAGAGGCTTATAAAAGAGAGGGTCATGCGTCCCTTTTCTGTGGCCTGGGTAGAGTCGGCCGAACCCCTAAGCGTAACTCTGTCTCACCTCTCGAGTATATGGGACGACGACAGGGAAGTCTACATAACCTCCCTCTCCTTCACCTGCACGGCCCTGTGTGAGGTTGACGAGAAGGTTTACAGGAGCTTCAAGGAAAGGGAGGCGATGATGAGGCAGGCAAGCGTGAAGGCAAAGGCTAAGGAGTTAATCCATTAGGAGGTAGAAGGATGGTGATATACCTGAACTCGAGGGAAAACTACTGGCAGGAACCCTTCCGGGAAGGAGTTATGAGGGGGCTGAACCAGGCCCTGAGCTATGCTTTGTGGGAAGCCAAGCTCAAGAAGCTCCAGGAGCTCGAGGAGGCGAAGAGAAAAGCCCTCGCCGAAGAATACGCTCAGCTCGCCCAACAGATAGCAAACCTCCCCACCCAGAAGGAGATCACTACCACGAGAGTTATCAATCAGACCAAACCCTTCGCCCTCGACCTGACCCCTGAGTCAGCGCAGGTGGAAAGGCCCTACCTCACCCCTCAGGAGCAGATAGGCGCCGGCCTCCTCGGTCAGGCCCTCGGCATACCTAACACCACAGGCCTCCCTTTCAACACGGCCCAAAAGACCTTCAATATCTTCCAGAAGCCCTTCGAGTCAGAGAAGGTTCAGGAGACGGTCAGGGAGAAGGTCGATCTCACCCCCGAAGAGTTCGTGGCTCAGGTGTACAGGAACCCCGAGCTCGTCAAGAAGATAGCCTACCTGCAGGCTTCGGGACTTGACACGAAAAGCCTCATAAACACGGCCAAGGAGCAGATGAAGCTGATAAAACTCCGCAGGTGGGCGGAGAGGTACAGGAAGGAGAAAGGAACAGAGCCGGGATGGGAAGACTACGCAAGGGCGATGATGAAGCTCGGCTACACGGACGACGCCAAGGCCTTCCTCGAACTCGGAAAACTCGAGAAGGAGCTAAACAAGCCCAAGATAAAAGAGGCCTTTTCGATGATAGAGAAGGCCATGAAGGCAGACCCGAGCGGGAACCTCCTGAAACAGACGTGGCCAAAACTCGTGAGCGCTTACCCAGACATCCTCTCAGAGGTAAGCCCGGAGGATTTCAGCCTAGACGGGCAGGCCGTAGTTTACAAGGCAAAAACGCCCGAAGGGGAGGAAACCCCTTACACGGTGGTATGGACAAACGTGGGAGGGAAGAAGCAGGTCAAGATCTTTGGCCCAAAACAGCCCTCCCCCTCTTACGAGGTGTGGTACGACAGCAAGGGAAATGCGAGGATAGTGAACGAGAAGGACAGGGAGGACATAGAGAGGGCCCTCGAAGAGGGCTTCAGGCCGAACATCATGAAAGTCAGGACTCCAAAGCTGAAGATATTCCAGAGGGGAGACGAGCTCATAGCGGTTGACATGAACAACAGGGAGGAAGTGGAGAAGGCCCTCAAGGAGGGCTTCAGGCCCATGAGTTCGGGGAGCTCCCTGATAGACCTCTTCCTCCAGAGGAGGAATACCCTCCCTCAGGAGTTCAAGCCCGGCATATACGAGGATGATCGGGGAGTCAGGTGGAGGTTCGACGGTAAGAAGTGGTATCGCAAGGAAGGGGACAGGTGGATCGAGGACACACCGCCCGATCTGAGGAGGTAAGCCATGGCTCTCAGGTACGTAGGGGAAGAACCCGGCCTCAGGTATATAGGGGAAGAAGAGACTCCCTCAAAGATAGCAGAGGAGTTCATCGAAGAGGGGAAGGCGACGGCGAAGACCTTCTGGGACACGTGGCAGAGGGAGGCCTACGAAGGGGCCCAGAGGATAAAGGAGGCCGTAACGAAGCCCTCTCTCTCCTCCCCTCTGAAGCTCATAGGCGGGCTCGTTCAGGGTCTTTTCTCTCCCCTCACGGCCCTGACGGAGGCGGGCATAAAGAGGCCTGTGGCAGGGATAACGGGCTCGGAGACCGCCGGGGAGATAGCGAAGCTCGCCGGGGACTTCCTCCTCCCCGGAGCCCTGGCGGGAAGGCTCAGGTACGTGTCAAAGCTCGACGATGCAGTCAAGCTCGCCCGGAGGGAAGCTAAGCTGATAGACAAGGCCGACGAGGTTGTGGGGGCGGTTGAGAAGGAGGCCTCAAGGCTGTCGGACGATGCCGTGAAGGCACTCACGGAAGAAACCCCAAAGCTCGCCGATGACGTTGCCAAGGAGGGGGTGAAGGTTGCCGACGAGGTGGGGAAGCCCGAGCCCACCCTCGGGGTCGTGAAGGAGATAATAGACGAGGCCAAGAGGCTCGACCCCTCGAAGTTCAGATACCCCGAGAACAGGGTGGTAAAGGACGTTGTAAGGCTCCTCGAGGAGGGAGAGATAGCCCCATCGAGCGTTAAGGAAATACTCTCCAAGTACAACATAAGCCCGGAAGAGTTCGCCCTCGAAGTCCACAGGAAGGCGAGTGAGTCGGGGAGAACCCTTCAGCAGTTCTCGATCCTCGCCAAGCACCTGAGGAGGGCTTTCGAGGAGGAGAAGGAGGCGCTCGAGGTTTTCGACGACGTGGTCAAGAGGGCCGACGAAGACCTCATGGGCTTCGAGAGATACGCAGACCTCGCCATAAGGACTTTCCAGAACCTCGAGAACAAGAGAAGGGCTTTCCTCGTCTCCCAGCTTGCGACGGCGATGAGGAACGCATGGTCTCAGGTGGGGAGGCTAACGGTGTCCGCCTTCGACGAGGCTCTGTCGGGCGTGATAGAGGGAGGGATAAAGAGGGATCCGGAGAGGATGAAGCTGGGCTTTGAGAAGGCCCTGAACATAGCGGGAGCTTTCATAAGCAGGCTATCACCCAGAGGGAGGGCGAGGCTCGAGAGGATACTCGACTCGAAGAATGCGGTTATAGAGAAAGCCAGGCTCATATCCACCCCGGTCCACGAAGTCGGGCTCGGCGACAGGATGGCCGAGGTTGCGAACACCTTCAACAGGCTCCAGGAGGTCTTCTTCAGGAAGATAGCCTTCGAGGCCAAGCTAAAGTCTCTTCTTAAAGAGAGGGGGCTCGATTACAGGAGCGTGAAGCCCGAGCAGATACCCGAAGACCTCATAAAGGAGGCGGTTGATTACGCCCTCGAGATGACCTTCTCGGCTACACCGAAGGCGACAGCCTTCAGGGACTTCATAAGGTTCTGGCAGAAGACTCCTCTGTCGACGATAAACCCCTTTCCGAGGTTTGCCTTCTACAACGCCCCAAAGTTCCTCTTCGAGCACTCTCCCCTCGGCTACGTTGAACTTCTCAACCCGAAAGTGCTTAAAGCCCTCGCAAAGGGAAACCCCGAGCAGTTTGCAAAGATAGCCTCTAAGGCAACTCTCGGGAACCTTTTTCTCCTGTCAGCCATCCACCTGAGGAACTCCGAGTATGCAGGGGACAAGTGGTACGAGATAAAGGTGGGAAAAAAGACCGTGGACATGAGGCCCTTCGCACCCTTCAGCGTATACCTCCTTCTGGCTGAGATGATAAAGAACCCCGATAACGTAACACCCTCGGACGTTGCCCAGGCTATAATCGGACTCAACAGGATAGGAGGGACGGGGCTCGCCATAGCCGACGCCGTGAGGAACAAGGACGTCGTCGGGGCTTACAACGTCCTCAAGAGGATAGCCGGGGAGTATATGGGCTCGTTCACCGTTCCTCTCAGGACGGTTAAGGACGTGGTGGCCCAGTTCGACGAGGAGGAGAGGATAATAAGGGACAGGAGGGAACACCCCCTCATAGGACCTTCCCTCGTTAACATCCCCTTCCTCTCGAGGGCTCTCCCCAGGGCATACTCTCCGCTCAAGGGAGGGGAGCTTAAAACGGAGGCTCCCCTCCTCAGACAACTGACGGGGCTGAGCCCGAGGGAGAAGACCATCGTCGAGAGCGAGGCCTCAAGACTCGGCCTCGGATACCAGGGCTCAAAGACGGGAGTGCCCGAGCTCGACAGAGCCGTGAACAGGCACATGGGCGAGATGGTCGAGGCTCTCCTGCCCGAAGTCATCCGCTCCCCTGAATACCAGAGCCTCAGCAGGGAGGAAAAGAGGGTGGTCCTCGAGGAGATCCTCAGCGAGATAAGGAGGATGGCGAGGGAGAAGGCCGTAGAGGAATTGAGGAGGACAAGCCCCGAGGTTCTGGAGAGGTACGGTCTCAAGAAGCTCAAGAGGTCTTACAGAAAGCTCCTCGAAGGAGGTATGAGATGATAAGCCCGAAGGAGAAGTACTCCGTCCTCAGCTTCGTTCCCTGGCTTTTGGGTATGCTCACGTGCGAGCTCGCCTCAATAAAGGGAGATCCTTACATAGACCCTCACTACTACAACGGCTTCAAAGACTGCCTTGAGACGATCAAGGGCTACACGGAGAAGTATCTCGGCGGTGAGGTATGGGGAGAACTTGAGGCTGACGTGAAGGAGTACATGGAGAAGGGCAAAGAGAAGAAGAAAGCCCAGCCCCGAAGAAGGGAGCTCGTGGGGGTGCTTTTGTAGAGAGCCTTCCGAGGGGCGGAAATTTGTCGTAATTTTGTAACCCCTTAAATCCTCCTACCTGTTATCCATCAAGGTTTAGAAGCTGTCATTTTCAACCCCTTTGGTTAACAGGAACTAACTTTTTAGCTCTAATCCTTGGGAGATAAGGTTTAGAAGTGTTGAAAATAGGTTACAAAATGGGGGTAATTTTCTGTGATTTTTTGTGATTTTCTGTGATGTTCCCGTCCTCTGGAAAGGTTGATAGATTTAGCCTTGAGAAGACGACAGGCTCACACTTAGCTATTTTCAAAGCGTTGAGGGGAGGGCTTTTCAGAGATTATTGATTTCCAAGAGAGGGATGGTAGGCGGGACAGGACTCGAACCTGCGACCTCCGCCTTGTAAGGGCGGCGCTCTCCCAACTGAGCTACCCGCCTTCCCGCAGGGGATACATTATAATTTATTTTTGTAATAGAGACAACAGCTTAGGGTAGGATGGGTAATTTTCACATGTTTAAATAACTTACAAGCCTTTGAATAAAATAGTAGTTAGCTTAGATTATAGTCAGGGAGGGTACTTTATGAGACTAGCACCCAGGGTGCCTTTTAAGGAAGAGATACATGTCAAGTGCAGGAACGGCTGGCTTAAAGCCCTGGGAGAAGATATATCCCTGTTCGGCGTAAAGTTCAGGCTGGATAACTGGGAGAGCTGCGAGGACAAGGATTGGGTCAAGCTCAAGCTCAGAATAAACAACCGGGAGAACGTGCTTAACGGAAGGATTTACCGGAAGGAAGGTTCTAACAGGGCTGTTGTCCTATTCAACGAAGAGGATATGATGATATCCCAGACCATAGGCTCCTTTCTTACCTCCCAGGTGAGAAGTAACGGTAGATGTCCTTACTGTAAAAGTAGTGTGGCCAGCGATATCCAAGAGTGCCCTAGCTGTCACATGCCCCTGGACTTCACAAGGGTCGATCTGGTAAGCGCACTGCGTAGGATAAAGGTAGGTGATCTAATAACGGGCAAGCTCCCCGAAGAGATAAAGGGAAAGGTCTGCCAGGAGGAGAAGGTAGAGTTCATAGGATCGTGCGATTCTATGAAGAAGGTCTTCGATCTAATAAGAAAGTACGCCCCCACAGACTATCCCGTCCTTATACTGGGAGAGACAGGCACAGGTAAAGAGCTGACAGCGAGGGCTATCCACGAGAGGAGCCACAGGAAGAAAGGACCCTTCGTAGCTATAAACTGCGCGGCCATACCGAAGGAACTCCTGGAGGCGGAGCTCTTTGGGTACGAGAAGGGAGCCTTCACCGGAGCGGAGAGGAGGAAGGTGGGTAAGGTCGAGCTTGCCGATGGAGGGACCCTGTTCTTGGACGAGGTGGGTGAGCTACCTATGGAACTACAGGCTAAGCTGCTCAGATTTCTGGAAGACCTGAGCTTCGAAAGGGTAGGAGGGACCAAGGGAATCAAGGCGGACGTCAGGGTTATAGCCGCAACGAATAAGAACCTCAAGGAACTCGTTGAACAGGGTCTATTTAGGGAGGATCTCTACTACAGGCTCAAGGTTCTCACAATAAGCCTTCCCCCGCTGCGCGATAGAGAGGATGACGTTATCATAATGGCCAAATACTTTCTGGAGAAGTTCTCTAAAGAGCAGGGTAAGGAGATTTTGGGTTTCACCGACGATGCGTCCGAACTTATAAGGAATTACAGCTGGCCGGGAAATGTGAGAGAGCTGATAAACGTTCTGAGAAAGGCCGTTGTACTTACGGATAAGAAGTACATAGACGCTGGAGACCTGGACATAGACGCTGACAAGGTGTCAAAGGAGATAGCGGGTAAAGGGATATTCAACCTGAAGGAGCATATAGAGAAGCTCGAACAGGAGCTCGTCGAGAAAGCCTACAGGATAACCGGGGGTAACGTTAGCAAGATGGCCTCCATGCTCGGGGTGAGCAGGCCTACCGTTTACAAGTTGATGGAGAAGTACGGCCTATCTTAAAAGCCTATGTAAAGCTCCACTCCGGCGTAGGGAGAATCCCCCTTCGAGCTGTTCTTGTACCCGCCCCTGACACCGAGCGCTGCTCTCCCTAAAGAGGTCTCTAGCAATACCCCGCTCTGGACTGCCCTGTAGTCTTTATTCCCCTGCCCTATCAACTCCGCCCCGAGATGGAATCTCCCTCCCAGCACGGACCTCTTCAGCCTAGCCCTAGACCATAGGTACGATGTAGCCGAGCTGAAACTGGTTATGAAGCTGGTGGAAAAATTCCTTCCGAGCTTCCCGAACAACTCCAGCTGGAGCACTAGAGAGTCTTTAATCCCCTTGACCTCTATCCCTGGGACCTCCGGGCTAACCTTTGTATCCCTTCTCTCCCAGCCAGCCCAAAGGGAGATACTCCAGACGTCGTACCTTCTCTTTACACCTCCCGAGACTTGAAACGCTGGAGCCTCAGCCCTAACGTTCACATTCCCCTGCTCGAACTTGTAGATAAGGTAATCTCCCCAGACTTTCCCAAGTATTGATGTGTTAGAACTTACAGACTTTTCGGCTATAAATCCTATGTAAGAGTAGGACTGACCCTTTGTGTCTGCCTCGGAGCCCGATAAAAAGCTGAAGGGCTGTGAGAAGGCAGAGAAACTTAGCGTTAAAAGAGCTGATATAAGTCTATTCATTTCTATCTCCTTTACGTTGTAAGCGACATATCGTGAAGATCCGGTTCGTGATGGGAACTTCCACTCAAACTCACCCCATACCTGTAGGCTTTTATACCATAAAAGCTGATCTCTTTGGACCAAACTACCCTGCCGTTTAGTATGTAATCCTCATCCCCCTTCCCCAGGTTGAGGGCGAGGTATTTACTGTTTATAGGTTCGTAGGTGAGGATTTTGGCCCCCCTATCGCTCACATCCTCGGTGGTGTAAGGGATGAACTTTCCTTCCATGAAGATAAAACCGGGCATGTGCACCTCGAACCTTTTGGATCTTTTGCGAGAGAGGCCCTTTTCAAAGAGAGATACTATTAGCGAGATGGGTGTAGGTTCGGGTCTGTCGTGTTCTTCCATGTACTTCTTCAGGAGGAAGCGGAAGTTAAACAGATCTATCATCCTCACCTCATCCATGGTTATTCCCTCGAACTTCACGCCGAGCCGGTATATGCCAAGATCCTCGATCTCTTTAACGTACAGTATCCTGCCCTTTAGCTCTAGCTTTTCGTCCTGAAAACTCAGGCTGATCTTTACATCATTCCCCCGCTCGAAAGGTGTCTGGGAGAGTATAGCAGCTCCACCTTCGTGGAGGTCCTCTACTGTAACGGCTGTGTTTACACCACTCACCTCTGCCATAGCGGGGAAGTTAGCCGGGAAGCGGAACTTTTCCCTCTGGTGTTTTTTTCGCAAGGTCCAAAAAAGTGAAAGCCCAGCAAAGGCTGTGTTAATCGAGGCCCAGAACATATTTGCAACGTAAAGATTTTTATTGGGAAGGCTTCCCAGGTTAGCGAGCGCGTAGAGTATTCCGAGCAGGCTGGCACCGAAAACCAGCATCTGGGGTACAAGTCCCTTGATCGGAACATTCCTTCCATTCTCCTTGTTAGTTACCTTGAACCTGGCCGCTCTCTTGCCGAGCACTCCCAGGATAGACTTCATGAAGGTGAAGAACCTGGCCACGTTATACTGCTCGAGTAGGATAAATCTTCCGTGCCCTCTCGACATCTCGTCGAAGGCCCAGAGAGAGAGTAGTATGTGGGGAAGGAATACCGGTAAGAACTCCCTCAGGCTCACACTTATTGGAAAGATACCCGTGAAAAGAACCACTGCAGGGGCTGTGTAGAAGATCGCCTTCTGAAAGCCGTCGAGATAGGTGGCCATCGAAGCCAGGTAGCTTATACGTTGAGGTAGTGTGAGACCCCTGATTATAAGCGGGCTGTCCTTGCTGAAGAGTATCTGCATCGCTCCCTTTCCCCATCTCTCCCTCTGGGTTCTGTACGGGTCGTATGTAGAGGGTGCGACTCCGTAGGCGAGGGGTTCGGGATGGTAAACCGACTTCCAGCCCTTGGCGTGGAGCCTTATAGAGGTGTGTATGTCCTCAGTAACAGTTCCTGTAGCAAAACCTCCAACTTCCTTCAGAGCCTTTCTCCTGATAACCGCACAGCTACCGCAGAAGAAGGAGGAGTTTATCCTGTCTTTTCCACGGAGTATGATCTTGTAGAAGAGGGACTCCTCATGCCAGAGCTTACCTTTAGATATCCTGTGCTCATAGGAGTCTATGTTGTAAAAGTCCTGGGGCGTTTGTACGAAAGCGACCTTTTCATCTTCAAAGTAACCCAAGGTTTTGTGAAGGAAGTCTGGCTCCGGAACGTGGTCGGCGTCGAATACGACTATGAAATCCCCGTCAGTTCTCTCGAGAGCGTTGTTGAGGTTTCCTGCCTTCCCGTTCGTGTTCTTCAACCTAGCTATGTACTCACAGCCGAGCTCCTCACAGAGTCTTCTTATCTCCGGCCTGTTCCCGTCGTCGAGAACGTAGGTCTTATGTGGGTACTCTATGCCGAGGGCTCCCTGGATCGTTTTCCTTAGAAGGTCCGGGCTCTCGTTGTACGTGGGTATGAAGACGTCCACCTTGAGGCCCTCAGGGGGAGCTTTTGGTTGTCTCTTAGGTAACTTCCACACCATGTAGAAGAACATGAGACTTGCTATGAAGCCGTACAGCTCAGCCCCATAGACTAGGGAAGAAAAGAACATGGCATCTTCATTAAGAGTGCCAAGCCTCCAGATTAGGTAGTAGAGAGATACCCCAACGGAAACAAGTACCAAGGCTCTTCTCAGGCGCTCTATATTTACGTTCACGGCAGCACCTCCTTTTGTTACGGTTAAGTGCAATTTTTGTGCCAGCACTAAAGCCCCTCTCCCACAATGACTTGAGCGGATGTAACTGTGCGGGAATGTAAAGGTAGTTTACATGATGCTCTTGAAACCCTTAGTTTGCATGGGCTTAGATATATGTAAGAGAAGTTTACAGGCGTAAAAGGAGTTTACATTAAAACTTGAAGGGTATCCTGAGCTCGACCGTATAGTCAGGGGAGTCCTGGGTGAGACCCACATACAGAGAGAAGCTAAGGGGTACCTTTGGCGTAAGCGCCCACCCCGTCCCCAGTTTGAGCATGGCGAGGTTGAAGGTTGAGTTCGCAACCTTTGACTTTGGTTCTCCTTCCTTTTTTATGTAAGTTGGTAGGACGTAGGTGTTTATGTATTGAACGTTCATAGAAAAGTTGTAAGCCAAAGCGTAGGCAAAACCTAAAGCCAGGTTGATGTTGTCACCAGGGTAAACCTTGTCTAAAGTTTGAGTTTGGTTGTTTGCCTCCACCGTCTGGTCCACATCTTCGGTGAAATTATAGGTATATCCGAGGGATCCGAAGACTACCACAGGATCCACGCTCTTCACCCAGCTCACACTGAACTTTGCTGACCTGTATCCCGTTCCGGTTGGAACGTCCTTCTGGGGATCGATCTCGTAAGGGCTCTTACCGGTCTTGAATTTGTATCCAAAGTTGAGGATTATCGCAGGTCTCGATTTTGTCTCCCTGATAGGCTGAAAACTCATGTTCACCGATATGTCTCCCAGACCTGCTCTCTCCAGTGTTTCTTCCTGGTTTTGCTCTCCTCTAGATAGCCTGTCATACCTGTAAACGTATGGAACATTTACATCAAATTGGAGGTTGTCCAGTATGCCGTACCTGAAAGCTAGACTGTTCACGAATATGTGCCTTTTAGCCCTCTCGATGCCAAATTGACCAAGTGTAAGGAATACAGGGTCCAGTATAGCGAAGCTCTCGAGGTATATCTGATTGGCAGAGTAGTAGGTGAAGGAGAAGGTGTACTCTACTTCGAACTGTTTTTTCTTCAAGAGTACGTAATCTTTCTCAAGACGGGTAAGGGCCTTCTTAGCTTCCTCCTGGGCCTCTCTGTCCTGTCCTGTTTGGGAGTAGGCTATCCCAAAGGCAGTCAGCAAAGCCAGTAGCTTCTTTCCCATTCAAAAATCCTTGTCCATCCTGTAACTCGGCAGTACATAGTCTATCAGATTTTTTCTAAGATGGTCCTTTTTTACGATCAGCAGCTCATCCTCGCTGATCGCGAGGGGTGTCATGTCTATATCGTAGTGGTCCACTATAAGGGCTATGTTCTTATACCACATCTTGTTGAATTCGTTCACTGGCAGAAGGGCAACGCCGAAAGCGGGATCCGAGACCACCACCTTTCCTTCGTAAACTCCTCTGAAGACCACGTAGTGCTTGTAGTTGCCTATGACTATCGTAACTATTGCCGGTTTCCTCACCTGGGCGAGGGTTTCCACGTTGGTCCTGACTCCCTTGGCCTTGTAGCCCAGGGCCTCAAAGAACCTCTTTATGTCGAGGAGGGAAAAACCCTTCCTCTTCTTTATCTTCTCAACGTTACCGACTCTAAAGAGAAGGTTTATAACGGATACCTCATCCAAGGGCTTGTTCAGGTAGTAGTGGAGAATGGTCGCTACCGCAGCTGATCCGCAGCTGTAATCGTACTGCTGCCGGACAACCTTGCTGAACTTGACCTCTTCGAGGGGTTTTACCTGTGGGCTGAGGGAAACCGTGCCGAATATCCCGGAGCCCATGTAAACCCTCGTGCCGGACTTTCCTACCTCCCACTTGGAGCTGCAACCTAGCAGTAAGATGAAGAGGAGCGGGAGAAGGACCTTCATCAGTAGGCCCCCAGTATGTTAGAGCTGTTTATCGCATCAACGTTGTTGTTGATGTTTACGTTCACGTTCTCCCAGTTCGACTCGATTATCACGAATATGTTATAGACGTTGCTTATAGCCGAGTTAGCGGCGTTTACAGGGTTAAAGGCGTTCTGCTGGGCGTTGTCGCTTATAAGGACCTCTCCACTCAACCCCATTTGCTCAGGAAACTGGATAATGGTGGGATTGTCCCCGAGTAGGGAAGGATCTATCGAGTCCGTAGTGTATATTATCGCGTCATCACTAAGACCCTGAGCGTAAACGGAGTCGAGCTCCTCGTCCGAGACAAGGACCATCTCTACCGCTCCCGCGATGCCTGTTATAACCATAAAACTGAGTGCACTTAGAATCGTTCTCATGTTCATTCCCTCCTTACGACGTCTCCACAGACCTGGACTATGATCCTTTCCTTTCCAACCACTTGCCAGAAGAACTTCACGTTGAAGAATCCGTTGGCCTTCTTCTTCCTGTAGTCCCTGCCGGCCTGATAGACGCTCGAGATTATGGTGTTGTTGAGCATATTCGGAATCCTCTTCTCGTCCTTCGGATACCTGAGAACGTAAGAGTAACAGGTACTGTCTATGAGCTTGTACTTAACGCCTCCTGTTCCGAAGGATACCATGAAGGTATCTCCCTTCTTCTGTGCCATCAGGCTTCCCGTTACCAGAAGCAGCAGGGCTATCAGTCTTACCATCTCTCTTCTCCTTTAAAAAAGGGGGGGAAGGGGCACCCCCCCGTGCTTAGCCGTTAGAATAGACCCAATTCGGTATTCGTTGAGATGGCCGCTCCGCCTGTAGCCGTGTTGGAGAAGTTGGTGGCCGTCTGGGTGTTTATCTGCTGTATTGTGGACCCCGATACCATTCCCTGGGTTGCGATTATGTTGGTTCCCATGTTCACCGCCGAGGTCGCTCCGTTGAGGACGTGCCATCCCCTCAGGTTTTGCTGGGCGTTGTCGTTCAGCTGAACTGAGTTTTGGTTGTTGTCCTGATCCGTTATGTTGGCGCAGTAGCAGTTAGCTATATACTGTCTTTGCTTGTTGAAGTTCCATGCGAGGGCTACGCCTTCCTCCGCATCCGCGCTTGCATAGTTGTTGTGGTTTCCTGCAGTCTGGGTGTTGGTCTGGGTTATAGAGCTGTCGGCTGTGTCACCGGCTATCCACATTATGTTGAATCCTGAGTTGAGAGCGACTTTAGCTATGTTGGCTATGGACAGGCCTTCCGCGTTCTGCTGGGCGTTGTCGTTTAGCTGGACCGAGTTGTTGTTGTTGTTCTGACCTTCTATGTCGGCATGGACATTGTGTATGTACTGACCAGGCATGGATACTTCGCTAAAGGGTTCTGCATTCCCAGCTTCTGCCTCAAAGGCAGCGGAAGCTACGTTCTCGAAGTTGCTCGCTGTCTGGGTGTTGCTCTGGGCAACGTTGCTGGTATTTATGTTGTTGAACACTCCTATATTGAGACCAGTGTTGGCCGCGGATACCGCCATGTTGGTTATCTCAAGACCACTCGCGTTCTGCTGGGCATTTCCATTTAGTTGAACTGCATTGTTGTTGTTGTTCTGGCCAGCTATGGTAATCTGTGCCGCTTGATCATCGATCTCTTCAGCGTTCCTCACGTTCTGCGTTTGCTTGTTCTTGTTGTGGGCGTAAGCATAGTCATTACCGTATGCTCTATTCTTGTGGTTCACAGCAGTTTGGGTGTTGTCCTGGGATACCGTGGTGTCGGTTATGCCCTTACCTTCTGGAGGAGGTGTGCTGTCTCCCCCGTCTTCTGGCTCTTCAACTATGAGATCGACCATTATGTTCATACCTGTGTTCTGGGCAGAGTTGGCGTTGTTTACCATCGCAAGGGCAGCTGCGTTCTGCTGGGCGTTGTCGTTCAGCTGGACAGAGTTATTGTTGTTGTTCTGATTTTCCACGTTCGTGTTGTTTCTGACAGATTGCGTTGGACCACCGTAAAATAAACCGTCTTCGGCATTCATGGCTTCGGACGTATCAGCTCCCGTGGCTAGATTGTTCATGTTCCCAGCAAACTGATCGTTGCTCTGGTTGAGGGAAGCCGCATTCGAGCTGTCGAATTCCATTATGTTCATACCTGTGTTGTATGCGGAAAGGGCCGAATTCCTTACTTCGAGACCTGTGGCGTTGGCCTGGGCGTTGTCGTTTAGCTGGACCGAGTTGTTGTTGTTGTTCTGGTCTGCGACAAGTCCACCTTCAGGGGTAGAGGAGAACTCGTTTTCCACACTCTGGGTTTCTTTGTTGAAGTTACCTGCCGAGGCAGTCGAAGAACTTTCCTCATCTTCATCATTAACTATAGCTACGTTCCTATGGCTCTGAGCAGTCTGTTCATTCGTCTGGCTCACCGCAGAACCATCTATCATGCCGGAAGACGCATGGAGGTTAATACCTGTGTTCTTGGCGGTGTTAGCGTTGTTGGAAATAGTCAGGCCGCTGGCGTTCTGCTGTGCATTGTCGTTCAGCTGTACTGAGTTGTTGTTGTTGTCTTGGTTTACAACGTATATTTCTGGCTCATTGGCTAAGCTACCCGGGTCCCCAAGGTCGTTGTCCACAATCTGGGTAGCGGATAGTTCCCCGTTACCCGCAAAAGCATTTCCGTTAGACTCCGCCCTGTTGTCCATGTTTAGGGCCGCCTGGGTATTTGTCTGTGAACCTGCGGTAAGGGACACATCCCCGCTAGCGAATATGTTAAGTCCTGTGTTGGAGGCGGACTGGGCGCTATTCTCCACCATAAGTCCCGCGGCATTCTGCTGGGCGTTGTCATTCAGCTGGACAGAGTTATTGTTGTTGTCTTGGTTCTCAACAGAGCTCCCTTCGTATACGGGGTTTCCATCTTCATCTGTAGTCTCGTACCTCTGTATGTTGTTGTAAATGTACTGACTCTCTTTGCCCGCGTTCGCAGCTATCGCAAGCGTGCTGCCGTTTGCCCTGTTCTTATGGTTGAATGCTGACTGATCGTTTGTTTGCTCGTAAGACTGGCCAAAAGCCTGAGGTCCGTTAGGTGCTTCCACTACAACAGGGAACACAGTATCCCTCGAAACAGCATCGTCAGGCTCACTCGGATCTGAATCGCTCCACATTAGGTTTATGGCTGCGTTCACTGCGCTTGTAGCTGCAGCTATAAGATCGGCAGCTTTGGCGTTCTGCTGGGCGTTGTCGTTCATCTGAACAGAGTCGAGGTTGTTGTTCTGGTTTATCGCTCCTCCAAAGTCCCTCGTGTCGTTCTCTATCATTTGAAGGCCCTGGGCCGAGACGTCTTCGAGCTCCTCTTCGTTGAGGACCTGCATGTCTCCCGCAATGGCTCCTGCGCTCAGCGCTCCGGCCGAGAAGATGGCAGAAAGCAGAAACTTCTTACTCATGATTGACACCTCCTTAGAGTGTTCTTAAATTTTTGAGTTAGAAAGGCTCTCTCAGGCGCTCCGGCGCCTCTTTTAAACCCTTTTTAGGCCCCGTTACTCGGGAGCCATGTGCTT
>WFPN01000255.1 GCA_015487535.1 Aquificaceae bacterium | reverse complement strand
GAGTGCCACATGTACATCCCCGTAAGGAACAGGACGGCTATGGAGAGCCAGACGGCTAGGAAAAACCTCTTCAAGATTTTCTGGGCCAAGTTCTTCCTGGTTTCCTCCGGCGATAGCTCCTTCAGGACGGGATGTAGGAACAGAAGGTTGAACACCATACCACCTATCCAAACCATTGCAAAGAATATATGCAGAAAGAGCAAGGACTTATACATACCTTCACCTCCCTTTTGGCTTTAAGCATTATAATTCAAAGGTCCCATCGGATCTTCCCAAAAATCTCAAGCTTTCAAAAACATACTCCCGAAGATGTAAATCCCTGAAATGCCAGTCAAACTCGTCTTGGGTGTCGTCCGACCGGAGCCTATAGTTAATTCCATGGCGAACCTCATAACGAACATAATAAAGGTCGTGAGGGGAAAGGACAGGAAGCGCATAAAGGAGAGGGTTAAAAAGGTCGTCGAAAAGGACAGGGTCCTCCAAAGCAAACTCGCAAAGGCGAGTTGATCTTGAAATCCCATCATCTTTGTAGGATAATTCTTTAACCTCGGAGGTAGGTATGGACATAGGCGTGATCCCTAACGTTACGCTCTTTATCCAAGCGGTCTTGTTCCTTGCGTTCGTTCTGGTAGTGAACCTTCTTTATGTGAAGCCCTACACTAGGGTAATAGAGGAGAGGGAGGCCCTCGTTAAAGAGAACCTCGATAAAGCGAACAGATATAGAGAGGAGGCGAGCGGGCTTATCGAAGAGGCCAGGGAAATTTTAGAGAAAGCCCGCTCTGAAGCGAACGCTATACTGGAAGAGGCCAAGAAAGAGGCGGGCAAGATACGTGCGGAGATAATAGAGAAGGCCGAGAAGGAAGCTCAGGAGGAGATAGAGCAAAAGGTTAAGGAGATAAAGACCTCCCTTGAGGAGGAGAAGAGAAAGCTCGAGGCGGCGGTGAAGGATCTTGCCGAGAGCATAGTCAAGAAGATACTGGGAGAAGCGGCATGAAAGGTATCCTGTTTACATCCCTCTTTCTTTTCACCTTGGCCTTTGCGGCCGAGGAGGGTGGGCATCACAGCCCCTTAGAGCTCTTTTGGAAGGGCTTCAATATCCTGCTCTTCCTCGGCATAGTTTACTGGTTCGGGAGGGGACCTATAGGTGAGGCCTTCAACAACTTCTGGAAGTCTCTCACCCAGAGCGTGGACGAGTCCGAGAGAGAGCTCCAAAGGGCGAAAGAAGAGCTTCAGAAGGCTAAGGAGGAGCTCGAGAAGGCTAAGGTCAGGGCTGATGAGTCTATAGCCCTTGCGAAGGAGTCGGCTCAGGCTGAGATAGAGGAGGCAAAAAGGCACGCTCAAGAGGTGGCTGAGCGGGTCAAAGAGAAGGCCCGCGAAACTGTGGAGGTAGAGCTCAAGAAGGCTAAGGAGGAGCTCGCCCTTTACGGAATGCAGAAGGCAGAGGAGATAGCTGTCAGCATGCTCGAGGACGCTTTCAAGAACCCTGATGTGCAAAGGAAATACATAGAAAAACAGCTCAAAGTCCTTCAGGAGAAGGAAAATGCTTAAAAGGAAGGAGATAGCACGTAAAGCTGTAAGGCTGCTGGTAAGAAAGCTCCCTAAGGATAGAGAAACTCTTATATCTACAGGGGAGTTCATAGGCTTCTTGGCAAACCTTTACAGGAAGAGCAGGGACGCGAGGAACTACTTTGTGAGCCCCTTCGTTCCACGGGAGAGTAAGATCGAATTTCTAAAGAGTCTAATGGAGAGGTTCGGAGTTCCCCAGGAGGCGTTAGAGATCTTCGAATACATAATCGACATAAACGCATTCTCTCTGCTCCCCGAAATGAAGAGACTGTACGACCACGAGGTCGAGAAGCTTATGAAGATGTCCAAGGGCTTCCTCTACCTTGCTAGAGAGGTGGACAAGGATGAGATAGAAAGGATAGTGAACACAGTCCAAAAGGCCCTCGGTAGGGAGCTTGAGGTAGAGGTGGGGTACGACGAGAGGCTCATAGGAGGCTTTGTCTTCAAGACGTCCGGTTTCGTGATAGACACTTCTGTTAAAAGGCAGCTCGAAAAACTCTTGGTCCACGGAGGTTGATCCCTATGGAGAGAACCCTGATAATCATCAAGCCCGATGCTGTCCAGAAGAGAGCGGTAGGAAAGATACTAGACAGGTTTTTGGAGGAAGGCTTTGAGGTAAAGGCCCTCAAGATGTTCAGATTTACCGAAGAGCAGGCAAAGCAGTTTTACATCGTCCACAAGGAGAGACCTTTCTACGGCGAGCTTGTAGAGTTCATGACCTCAGGCCCCGTTGTAGCGGCGGTTCTCGAGGGGGAGAACGCCATCCAGAGGGTGAGGGAGATAATAGGTCCCACTGATAGCGAGGAGGCGAGAAAGGTATCCCCCAACTCGATAAGGGCACTCTTCGGAACCGACAAGGGTAAGAACGCCATACACGCCTCGGACTCCGAGGAGTCCGCAAGCTACGAGATTCCTTTCATATTCTCCGGTCTTGAGATCACATAAAAGCCTGTATTTACTGGTTCATATAGTTCTATCTGTTCTGGTCTTTGCTTCCCTGCTTCCACATATCGGGGAATACATGCTTAGGTTTGAAGAATCTACCCGTCTGCTAGTTGCCTACGAGAT
>WFPN01000254.1 GCA_015487535.1 Aquificaceae bacterium | reverse complement strand
GGTTATAAGGGGTAAGGTCTGGAAGTTTGGAGATAACGTCGATACTGATCAGATAATTCCAGCAAGGTATCTCAATACATCAGACCCTTACGAACTTGCAAAGCACGTTATGGAGGACTCGGAACACCCGGATTTCGCACAGAAGCATCAGGAAGGAGACATCATAGTCGCGGGAAGGAACTTTGGCTCCGGTTCCTCAAGGGAGCACGCCCCGATAGCGATAAAGTACTCCGGAGTCCCCGTTGTAATAGCCAAGTCCTTCGCAAGGATATTCTTCAGGAACGCCATAAACATAGGACTTCCGATAGTTGAGGCCCCGGAGGCGGTCGATGAGATAAATCAGGGGGACGAGGTCGAGGTGGACCTGGAAAAGGGGATAATCAAGAACCTGACAACGGGAAAGGAGTACACGGCCACCAAGTTCCCTGAGGAGCTCCAGGCTATACTTAAGGCCGGCGGCCTTATGGAGTATGCGAAGGAAAAGCTCAAGGGTAGTAAGTGAGAACGACCCCTCCAGTGTCCGGCTCGCTTCCGAGGTTCTTTTAAGAGGCGGTTTCGTCGTTGTTCCCACGGACACGATTTACGGCATACTGGCAGACGCCCTCAACTACGGGGCTGTTTCAATACTACGAAAACTGAGGAGGCCCTCGAGGAGACCTTTCATAGTTTTAATCCCCGACGTTTTCTGGCTTAAAAAACTCGGACTCGTTGTAAAGGAGGAGCATCTGAAACTTCTCTCCGTCCCCGGGCTAACCTTAGTTCTGAGGAAAGGGAGCGATCTATATTACTGGCTTGGCAGGGAGACCGTAGCTGTGAGACTTCCACGAAAAGGATTTATTTTCAGACTCTTGAAGGAATTGGGAAGGCCTGTAGTTGCCCCGAGCGCAAACCTGGAAGGCGAGCCCCCGGCCAGGAACGTAAGGGGAGCAATTAAGTACTTCGGCGACACGGTTTCCCTATATGTGGATGGGGGGAATATAGAGGGCAGACCCTCAACGGTCGTGAGTCTTGAAGAAGGCAGTATAAAGGTTTTAAGAAAAGGGGTTCTGAGTTCAGACAGCCTTAAGAGGCTTCTTAAAACCCTAAACCTCCACAACCTTTCCGGGATTGAATAAGTTCTTGGGGTCGAAGAGGAGCTTTATCCCCTTCAGGAGTTCGTAGCCCGTATCCCCGAACTGCCACCTCAGAAACTTCTTCTTCGTGAGCCCGACCCCGTGCTCTCCCGTTATAGAGCCGTGATACTTGAGAGCAAGCTCAAAGACCTCATCCACCGCCCTCTCTGCCATCTCTTCTTCCTCGTGGTTGGACTTGTCGTAGAGGAAGTTCACGTGGAGGTTTCCGTCTCCAATGTGCCCGAAGACTACCATAAGGAGGTCGTACTTCTTAGCTATCTCCCTGAGCTTCGGAAGGGCCTCCGCAAGGTAGGTTCTGGGAAAGACTATGTCCTCGTTTATCTTCCCGGTTCTGAGGTTCCCCAATGCCGGTCCCAGGTTCTTCCTCGCCGTCCAGAGCCTCTGGGCAGACTCCTCGTCCTGGGCAACCCTAACCTCCACACCCATCTCAGATAGAAGCTCTTTAACCTCCTCTATCTGCTCTTTAACGGCAGTCCTGGAGCCGTCCACCTCTATGAGGAGGAGAGCCTCAACATCTCTGGGAAGTCCCGCGGGCTTGTAGTCCTCGACAGCCCTTATGGCGTCCCTGTCCATAAACTCCAAAGCTGAGGGGAATATACCCGATGTCATTATCCTTGTTACTGCCCTCCCGACCGTTTCAAGGTCGTTGAAGAGGGCAAGGGCCGTCGCCCTCGCCTGGGGCTTGGGTATAAGCTTGAGGGTCGCTTCTGTAAGAAGTCCCAGGGTTCCCTCAGAGCCTACGAAGAGCTTGGTTATGTCGTAGCCGGCAACGTCCTTCAGGATCGGATTCCCCGTCCTTATTACCTTTCCATCCTTTATAACGGCCTCTATGCCGAGGACGTACTCCCTCGTCACTCCATACTTCAAACACCTCGGACCTCCCGCGTTCTCGGCTATGTTCCCGCCGATAGTGGAGTACTTGAAGGAGGAAGGGTCCGGAGGGTAGAAGAGCCCCAGCTTCTCAACGTGCTCCTGGAACTCGTAGGTGATCACGCCCGGCTGTACCTTGGCGGTTGCGTTGTCCACGTCCACCTCAAACCTGTTCATCCTCTCGAAGGAGACCACCACACCCTTCTCCGAGGTGGGAACCGCCCCGCCCGTCAATCCGGAACCCGCACCTCTCGGGAATATGGGTATCTCCTCCTCGTAGCAGACCTCCACGAGCCTAATCACGTCTTCTCTGCTCTCGGGAAATACGACAGCAGAGGGGACAGCTCTCTCTATCGGAATCGGGGTGGCGTCGTAAGAGTAGAGCTTCCTCTCCACTATGGAGGTATTTACCTTCTCCTTTCCGAGGACATCTATGAGCCTTTCAAGGCCCTTCTTTCTGACTATCCCGAACATAAGCAAAATATACCATCTTAAGGTCAAATCAAATATGCTCAGGGACATTAAAATATTCTCCTGATGAGAAAGTGGATATTCCTCCTCGTCCTTTTACTTATAATTGCTCTTGTTATGCTCGGAGCGGTGATCTCCCGCGTTCCCATAGGGGACAGGGTGGCGATAATCAGCATAAAGGGCGTCATAGTTAACCCCATCCCGACCGTGAAGAAGATAGAACGGCTCAGAAAGGACAGGAGCGTTAAGGCTCTCGTGATAAGGGTGGACTCGCC
>WFPN01000253.1 GCA_015487535.1 Aquificaceae bacterium | reverse complement strand
GGGAACCACCCTAGCACCCGCCTCTTTGAGGATCTCGTAAAGGATCGCCGTTCCCGTTATACCATCGACATCGTAATCTCCGAAGAGGATTATCCTCTCACCCCTCCTCACCGCCTCCACTATCCTTCCTATGCCCTCCTCAACGTTAGGAAGAAGCGTGTAGGGGAGGAGGTATTTCAGCTTCAAATCGAAGAGCTTCTCGTGCTCTTCCTCAAAACCCCTGTTGGCTATAAGCTGGGCGAGAAACTCTCCGTACAGGGATACCGTCTCTTCGGAGGGCTTTACGTTCTCGGAAAGCAGTATCCACTCCTTGCCGGAAACTCCCCTCATCTCCTCTCAATTATAAGCTTACTCCTGAGGAAGCTAACTCCTCTGAGGGCGTAGTCCGTCCACGATATGAGAACCAGGGTTATCGAGAGGATCTCCAGCCCTTTCAGGATTGTTAGCATACCGTCTATGAAGTAAAGGTTCAGCAAGAAGGCGAGGATCACGGTGATCGATACGGACAGTGTGGTCAGCTTTCCATAGATCGATGGTTCCGGCACGAAGCCAAGCCTCCTTAGAAATAGGGATCCGATCACCAGAAATAGATCCCTCAGAAGTAGCAGTATCAGAAGGAGGGGGTTCGTTCTCACCTCTGTGAAGAAGGTTACCGAGACAAGTCCCATGAGGAGCAGAACCTTATCGGCTAGAGGATCTAGTAGCTTTCCCAGAAGGGTCTGGGCCTTAAGCCTTCTGGCCAGGAGCCCGTCGAGGGCATCGCTGAGAGCGAGCAGAAAGAAGATCAGGGCTGCCTCTTCCTGCCTTCTCACGTAGGACAGGTAGAGAACCGCCGGTGATAGGAGCAGCCTGGCGGCCGATATCAGGTTAGGGAGCCTTTCCATCCTCTGCCTTTCTTACAACGCTGAGGGCCATCTCGAGGCTCTCCTCGGGTCCTATGTTTGTTGTATCTATCACTATCGCATCCTCCGCAGGCCTGAAGGGATACTTCTCCCTTTCCCTGTCTCTTTTGTCCCTCTCTAGGATCTTCTCAAGGATCTCCTTCATATCCGCCTCTATCCCCTGATCCATCAGCTGCTTCCACCTTCTCCTTGCCCTCTCCTCGGGGGAGGCGGTTATAAACAGCTTGATATCGGCCTCGGGGAATATGTGGGTTCCCGCATCCCTACCTTCCACCACAGCCTGTCTGTTCCCTATCAACCGCCGGAATAGCTCGTTTATGTACTCCCTGAACTGGGGAACGGTCCCGACCACAGAGGCCGCCCTGCCGACCTCCTCGCTCCGAAGGAGCTCTTCCTTCACCTCAAGCCCGTCTATGAAGATCCTGGTTTTACCTATGTCTGGGAGTATCTCTATCCTGCTCAGGAGGGGCTGTATCCTCTCCCAGCTTACCTCTTCCAGTCCTTCCTCCTGTTTTAGGAGCAGAAAGCCTACTGCCCTGTAGGCGAGACCCGTTTCAAGATAGGGGATACCGAGCTCTAAGGATATGCCCTTGGCGATGTAGCTCTTTCCGCTCCCGGCAGGGCCGTCAACGGTTATCTTCATGAGGATATGATTTTAATAGCTCACCCCGCCGGAGGATATACCTCTTAGCTTTAGCTCCAGATCCGCCGGCTTCGAAGCGTATAGGAGGGCCGTGTGGTAGTCTATAAGGCCCTGTCTGTAGAGTTCCTCCAGGTGCTGGTCGAAGGTCTGGGTCTGGTAGGCGGCCTTCCCCTTGGCTATCAGGTCCGGGATCTCGTCGAGCCTCTCTGGATCGAGCAGGGCTTCCTTTATAGCCCCCGTGTTTATCATTATCTCGACCGCCGGGATCGATCCCTTCTTGTCAGCCCTCGGAAGGAGTCTCTGGGAGAATACGGCCACGAGGGTGCTCGCGAGCATCTGCCTGATCTGGTCTCTTACCTCGAGCTTGAACATACCTATCAGCCTGTTCACGGTCTCCTTGGCGTCGAGGGTGTGAAGGGTGGAGAGGACGAGATGTCCCGTCTCGGCAGCCTGGAGTGCTATCTCGGCTGTCTCTGTGTCCCTTATCTCACCCACCATTATCACGTCCGGGTCTTCCCTCAGGGCCGCCCTCAGGCCCCTGGCGAAGCTCTTCGTGTCTAGCCCTACCTCTCTCTGGACTATGTAGCACTTCTTGTCCCTCAGGAGGTACTCTATCGGATCCTCTATCGTGACTATGATCTTCCGCTGCGTCTTGTTCATCTCCTCGATTATCGAGGCGAGGGTCGTAGACTTACCCGAGCCGGTGGGACCTGTAACGAGAACGAGCCCCTTGCTGCTGCCAAGAACTGTCTTTAGCATTACCTCCGGCAGGTTAAGGCTGCTAAAGGGCGGTATCTCGAAGGGGATGACCCTGAAGGCCATTCCGGAGGTTCCCCTCTGCCTGAACACGTTCACCCTGAACCTGGAGACCTTCGGTAGGGAGTAGGAGAGGTCTATCTCCCCGTACTCCTCGAACTCTTTCTTCTTTGTTTCGCTCTTTCCGACGACCTCCTGGAAGAAGAGGGTAAAGTGCTCTTCATCTATTATCGGGAACTCCTCGTCCACGTAGAGCTTCTTGTGTATCCTGTAAACCGGTTTGGAGCCTACCTTGAGGTGTATGTCCGAGGCTTCTAGATCAATCGCCTTCTTCAGAATCAGCTGTAACAAGACCGGCTACCTCCCTCACCTTCCTCTCTATCTCTTCGGCAACATCCGGGTTCTCCTTTAGATACCTCTTGACCTGCTCCTTACCCTGCCCTATCCTCTGTTCTCCGTAGCTGTACCAGGATCCGCTCTTGGTAAGGATTCCCTTATCGACTGCGACATCGATGAGATCACAGAGCCTGCATATCCCCTCCCCGTAGATCATGTCGAACTCGGCCTCTTGGAAGGGAGGGGCGAGCTTGTTCTTCACCACCTTAACCTTAACCCTGTAGCCTATCTTGTCGTTACCCTCCTTGATGTCTCCGAGTCTGCGGACCTCAAGCCTCATATCGGAGAAGAACTTTAAAGCACGCCCTCCGGGCGTAGTTTCAGGGTTGCCGAACATGACCCCTATCTTCTCCCTTATCTGGTTTATGAATATCAGGGCCGTGTTCCCCTTATGAACTATTCCCTTGAGCTTCCTTAGGGCCTGGGACATGAGGCGGGCCTGCTTACCTACCTGGGCCTCTCCCATCTCCCCCTCGAGCTCGTCCCTGGGAACGAGGGCGGCAACCGAATCTACCACTATAACGTCCACGGCTCCGCTGTTTATGAGGCTTTCCGCTATCTCGAGGGCCTGCTCTCCATAGTCGGGCTGGGATATGTAGAGGTTCTCCACGTCCACACCCAGGTTTCTGGCGTACTTGGGATCTAAGGCGTGCTCCGCATCTATGAAGACGGCCACGCCTCCCCTCTTTTGTGCTTCAGCTATAACGTGTAGAGCGAGGGTAGTCTTACCGGAGGACTCCACGCCGAAGATCTCCACTATCCTCCCTCTAGGGATACCACCTATGCCGGTGGCTATGTCCAGTGCGAGGGAGCCCGTAGGGATAACTTCCACCTTGACCTTCTCAGCGGCGTGGAGGGGCATTATAGCTCCCTTGCCGAACCTCTTCTCGATGTTGGCTATAGAGGCCTCGAGGGCTTTCTTCTTTTCGTTGAGTATCTTCTCTACGGTTTCCTGTGCCATCTAACTCAAACCTCCACAATTCTCGGTACCACGAAGAAACCGTCCTCCCTTTCGGGGGCGTTTTTGAGGGCTTCCTCCTGAGGGAGGGTTTCTCCTGGCTTGTCTTCTCTCATAGGGGTTTCTTCAACTTTCTGAATATATGGCTCTACTTTCGATGTGTCAAGCTCCTCAAGCTGTTGAACGAAGCTGAGTATATCTCCGAGCTGCCTGCTAAAGAGCTCGACCTCATCCTCTGAGAGTTTCAACCTCGCAAGATGCGCAACCTTCCTTACCCAGTCCCTATCTACCATGGGTATTAATATAAACCATAGATCCTACGGACGCATTCAACCTTCCGCTGTTAATTTAACACGAAATTTGCGGTGAATTTAAATCTTGATTTCACATAAAAAGAGAGTTAATGG
>WFPN01000252.1 GCA_015487535.1 Aquificaceae bacterium | reverse complement strand
CTTTACTACAACCACCCCATCCTTGGACCTGTGGAAGGCAACCTTTTTGACGGTGGGTGTGCAGCCGAAGAGAATAATCCCTCCCAGAAGTAGGGCAATTAAACGCATTTTCAATAATTATAAGTTTCGGAGTTCCCCTCAGAGTTTATAATTTTAGTTGCGATGAACAACAGAAAGCTTATGGAAGAAGCCCTAGAAGTTTTACCTGGAGGAGTGAACAGCCCAGTTCGTGCCTTCAAAGCTGTTGGGGGCAGCCCCATAGCCCTCGTGAAGGGTAGAGGTTGCAGGGTCTGGGACGCCGACGGAAACGAATACATAGACTTCCTCGCCTCCTGGGGGCCTCTTATCCTAGGCCATGCCCATCCCAAGGTGGTCAAGGCTGTGAAGGAGGAGGTTGAGAAGGGGCTCTCCTTCGGTCTTACGAACCCCCACGAGGTCAGGCTCGCCCATCTGGTGGTGGAGATGGTCCCCTCAGTAGAGAAGGTCAGGTTCGTTAATTCGGGAACCGAGGCCACGATGTCTGCCGTGAGGCTCGCCAGAGGGGTAACGGGTAGGAGGTACGTCCTCAAGTTCGACGGATGCTACCACGGTCACTACGACAGCCTGCTGGTGAGTGCCGGCTCAGGCGTGGCCACATTCGGAATACCGGGAACGCCAGGCATTCCTGAGGAGATAGCAAAGCTCACCCTGGTGGTACCCTTTAACGACGAGGGGGCTGTAAAGGAGGCCTTCGAACGCTACGGAGAGGATATAGCGTGCGTTATAGTGGAGCCCGTGGCGGGGAACATGGGCGTTGTACCTCCAAGGGAGGGTTTCCTGAAGTTCCTTAGGGAAATAACCCAGAAGAACGGCTCCCTCTTGATATTCGATGAGGTTATCACCGGCTTCAGGCTCTCCAAGGGAGGCGCCCAGGAGCTCTTCGGTGTGGAGCCCGACATAACGTGCCTTGGGAAGATCCTGGGTGGGGGTATGCCGGTGGGGGCATACGGAGGCAGGAAGGAGATAATGTCCCAGGTCGCTCCGGAGGGCCCTGTTTACCAGGCCGGGACCCTTTCCGGAAATCCGGTGGCTATGGTCTGCGGTGTAGAGACCCTCAAGGAGCTCAGAGACAAGGAGCCTTACCCTCAACTTGAAACCAGGATGAAACAGCTATCCGAAGGCGTAGGAAAAATACTCGGGGACAAGGGTATCCCCCACAGGATAAACGTCGTCGGCTCCATGATGACCGTCTTCTTCACTGACAGGGAGGTTTTCGACTTCGAAAGCGCCAAGAGTTCGGACACTGAGCTCTTCGGGAAGTTCTTTAGGAAGCTACTTGAGAAAGGCGTTCTCATACCTCCCTCCCAGTTCGAGGCTTGGTTCGTTGGAACCGCCCACGAGGAGAAACACATAGAGGAGGCCTTGGAGAGGATCTCCGAGGCGGTTAAAGACCTCTGATGAGGAAGACCATAGTATACGGAACGCTCATCCTTGTTGTGGTGCTCGGTCTGAGCTTCTCTTACATAATCTTCAAGACCTTCACCAAGGAGACCTTTCAGGTTCTGATGGGTTTGAAAAGACGTTACCTGCTCCTTTCCCTCCTCTTCCTCTTTCTGTACCACACCTTCGACAACCTCAGGCTCTTTATACTGTCGAGGGCTGTTAACCTTAGGTACTCATTCCTGTACGGCTACATAATGTCCTTTGTAAACACCTTCGGGGCAACGGTAACGCCGGCCCACGTGGGTGGTGAGCTGATAGCCGTGTATATGCTCATGAGAAAGGGGGGAAGCATACACAAAGTGATGAGCGTTGTTACCATGAAGACCATATCGGGGCTCGCCTTCTTCATACTAGGTTTTCCCATCCTGGTGTGGCACTTCAAAGAGAGACCAGAGCAGATACTTCCCGTTCTTGAGATACTCTTGGGGGTGAGCTTAATCTTCGGAGCCGTTTACCTTGGGGCGAACTTCTTGCTCAAGAAGAACAGGGAGAGACCTTCTGTCAGGAGATTGATGGAAGGGCTTAGGAAGTACGTGAACTACCTAAAGATCTATGGCTACAAGAGGAAAAGGTACTTTGCCCTCTCAGTTCTCTCAAGCGTTGCCCTCTACATATCGTTCTTACTGATAGCACCTGCCCTAGTTCGGGCCTTCGGAAAGGAAGGGGACTTTCTGGAGCTCTTTCTCGCCCAGGTGAGCCTGCTGTATGCGATCTTTATAAGCCCAACGCCGGGTGGTAGCGGTGTGGGTGAGCTGGGAGGTCTCGCGGTCTTTGCGGGTTTCTTTGAACCCTTTGAGCTCGGAGTTTTCGTCATACTCTGGAGGTTGGTCAGCCAGTACCTGAGCGCCCTCGTAGGAGGTCTCCTCTTCACGCTATGCTTGATAAAGGACTTAAGAAGATAGCTCTGTCCCTGCTTGGGGCACTGCTCTTTTACCTCGCCTTCTCCAAGTTGAGTCTCTGGTTTCTGCTTCCCTTTTCCCTCTTCCTGCTTGCAAGTGTCCGGGACCTCAGGTTCTGGTTAATCACAGGTTTTCTCTCCTTCTTCCTCTCCCTCTTCTGGATCAGGATAGCGATGATAGACTACGGAGGTGTGTTCCCTCCCGTGGCGTATCTGCTGATAGTTCTACTGTCTCTGTTCCTGTCCCTCTACCAGTTCGGCCTCACATACCTACTCTGGAAACTCGTAAGGTTCAACCTTGCTCTCCTTCCCTTCCTCTGGACGGCGGTGGAGCTGATCCGCTCCAACGTACCCTACGGCGGGTTCCCCTGGCTCCTGACGGGCGAGATCCTCGTGGACTTTCCCCTTTTGAAGGGCTACCTCGCCGTAGGGGGTGTTTACTTGGGTTCTCTCGTCCTCTGGACGCTATCCATGACTCCTTTCCTTGTTAGAGAGAAGAAAGGGGCAACGGTCCTTGCCATCGTTTTGCTCCTGCCACTGCTTTTCGAAGTCAGGGAGGTGGAGAGGCCCAGGGACCTTAGGGTGGCTGTGGTACAACCTAACGTTGAGGAGAGCATAAAGCTGAACGAGGAAGAGTTCTACCGATACCTCCCTACCTACTGGAAGCTGATGGACGAGGTTTTGAGCAAAGAGCCGGATATAGTGTTCCTTCCAGAATCCGCATTCCCCTTTACAGGAGGGGAGCTCCACTCGGAAGGTAAAAAGCTCCTCGAGTACTCCTACAGGACTACGATCGTTACCGGGATAATAGACGTCAGGTACTCGGGCAGATGGGAGCCTTACAACTCAGTTTTCGTTATAAGGGACGGCAAGGTGGTGGACTTCTACGACAAGGTTAGGCTTCTGCCCTTCGGTGAGTACGTTCCCTTCCCCTTCGGCTTTGTGAAGGAGGTCTTCGGTGCTATAGCGGGAATAGATTACGTTTCGGGAAACGACCCTAGGTGCTTGAAGGCCGAAGGCCTCAGGATAGGGACCCCAATATGCTTCGAGGTTTCCTACTTCGGTCTTGTGAACAGGCTCGCCAGATGCTCGGACCTCATAGCGGTACTTACCAACGACGGATGGTTCAGGGACTCGGACGGGACGTTTCAGCATCTTAGACATGCACGTGTCAGGGCAGTGGAGACGGGTAGGTTTGTCTTATGGGTGAACAATACGGGGCCCTCAGCCGTTATCTCTCCGTCCGGCGAGATACTAAAGGAGATCCCTTACGGTGAGGCAGGGTACATAGTCTTCGACTTTTAGGAGTACAGCCTAGAACAGCTCTCCACACCCTCCACCGCCTTTATCGATCTTATAACCTCGTTAAGATGCTTTTTGTTGGTCACGTCTATGGTAAAGTCCATCACCGCGCTCCCGTCCCCCATACTCTTCGAGACGGACTCCCTTATGTTTGATCCGCTCTCCGCTATGCTCCTCGTTATGTCTGCCAGTATCCCCAGCCTGTCCCTCACCCTTACCCTTATCCTGGTCTTGAACTTACCTTCCGGTTTGAGCCTCGCCCTGAGAACCTTCTCGGGGAAGTTTTCCATCATGTAGGCCAGGTTCTTGCAGCCTTTCTCGTGAAGGACTATGCCCTTTCCCCTAGTTACCACTCCGTATATCTCGTCGCCGGGGACCGGGTTGCAACAGTTCCCTATCTCGTACATTATCCCCGTAAGGCCCTCTACGCTGGCCACACCCTTCCCTGAAGGCTCTCCCCTGTCGTCTACTTTCTTTCTCTTCTTGGGGGAGAGTATGTCGAGAACCTTCGTAGCAGTCAGCTTACCGCTTCCGAGTGCTATGTATAGATCCTCCTCGTTCTTGAACCTTATCTTCTTCTTTAGCTTTTCGATTAAGTCCTCCGAACTGAGCCCGGCGCTCTCCCTTATCCTCTCAAAGATCTTTCTCCCCTCGCTCAGGAACCTCTCCCTCTCGATCTGTCTCAGGTAGTGCTTTATCCTGTTCTTGGCCTTGGAGGTCACCACCAGGTTGAGCCAATCGGGGCTCGGTCTCTTGCTCTGGCTTGTGATTATCTCAACCTGATCACCGCTCCTGAGCCTGTAGCTCAGCGGAACTATCCTGCCGTTCACCTTGGCTCCCGCGCAGTGGTTCCCCACCTCCGTATGGATGTGGTAGGCGAAGTCTATGGGTGTGGCTCCCATCGGGAGGACGACCAGATCCCCCTTTGGGGTGAAGACGAACACCTCTTCGGAGAAGAGTTCTCTCTTGAGGTTATCGAGGACCTCCGAAGGGTTCTTGCTACCCTGTATGTTCTCCACCAGGTCTCTCAGCCAGGAGAATATCTCCTCTCCGTGAGCCTTTTCCTTCCCCTCCTTGTAAGCCCAGTGGGCCGCTATCCCCTTCTCAGCCCTCTCGTGCATCTCCCTTGTCCTTATCTGGAACTCAACCATCCTCCCCTTCGGGGCTATCACGGTTGTGTGGAGTGACTGGTAGAGGTTCGGTTTGGGGAGGGATATGTAGTCCTTGAACTTTCCCGGAACTGGCGTGAATATGCTGTGAACTATCCCGAGGACCATGTAGCACTCCTGGACGGAACCCACTATTATCCTCACCCCGAGAAGGTCGTGGACCTCTTCGAGCTTTATGTTCTTCCTTATGGTCTTTTGCCAGACGCTGTATAGGTGCTTCGGCCTGTAGGTTATCTCCGCCTCTATCCCGGCCTTTTTTATCTCCTCCCTTACCCTCGGTATCACGAACTTCTTGAGATAGACCTCCAGATCCTCCAAGGACTGACTCACGAACTTCCTCACCTTCTCGTACTCTCTCGGATAAAGGTACTTGAAGGAGAGGTCTTCCAGGCTCCTCTTTATCTCCCATATACCTAACCTGTGAGCTAAAGGGGCGTAAATGCTCAGGGTCTCTTCAGCTATCCTAACCCTCTTGTCCCTCCTCAGGTGCCCCAGAGTCCTCATGTTGTGGAGCCTGTCGGCCAGCTTAACTATAACTACCCTTATGTCCTTGGCGGTTGCTAGGATCAGCTTCCTGAAGTTCTCGGCCTGGGCTTCCTTCAGGTTCCTGAACCTGATCTTCCCTATCTTGGTCACACCCTCCACTATGTCCGCCACCTCTTTGCCGAAGAGCTCCTCTATCTCTTCGTAGGTTGCGTCCGTGTCCTCCAGGACATCGTGCAGGAGACCTGCCACTACCGTTGTTGCATCCATATTGAGATCTGCGAGTATCTTGGCGACGTTCACAGGATGGACGACGTAAGGATCCCCCGATTTCCTGAGCTGGTCCCTGTGCTTGTCGGAGATGTATTCGAAGGCTCTCCTTATGCGATCTTCATCCCCTGGATACTTCTTCTCTATGTCCTCTAAAATTTCGACGAGCTCGAGTTCTCTAACTGCCATTAGAATAAATATAGGCTTTTTCAAGGGGAGGAAAGATGCTGCTGGATAAGATCTTAGGCTTTCTCTCGAACAACGTGGGAATCGATCTGGGGACTGCGAACACAGCGGTTTACATGCAGGGCAAAGGTATAGTGATGTACGAGCCCTCGATAGTTGCCATCGATGTGAAGACGAGAAAGGTCCTCGCCGTAGGTAAGGAAGCCAAGGAGATGGTCGGAAAGACCCCGGAGAACATCCAGGCCATAAGACCTCTGAGGGACGGCGTTATAACGGACTTCGAGATAACCCAGGTTATGCTCTCTTACTTCATAAAAAAAGCCCTCGGAAGCACCCTCTTCAAGCCCAAGCCCCGCGTTGTTATCGGGGTTCCCACCGGCATAACCCCGGTTGAGAAGAGGGCCGTAATAGATGCCGCCAAAAGCGCCGGGGCGAGGGAGGTTTACCTCATAGCGGAACCCATGGCTGCGGCGATAGGAGCGGATCTCCCTGTAGATGAGCCCATAGGGAACATGGTGGTGGACATAGGGGGAGGAACTACCGAGATAGCGGTCATATCCCTCGCAGGTATAGTGGTATCGAACTCTCTTCGCATAGCTGGAGACGAGATGAACGAGGCTATAATCCAGTACATAAAGAGGCAGTTCCACATCCTCATAGGGGAGCAGACGGCGGAGAAGATAAAGATAGAGCTGGGGAGTGCTGTTATGGAGGACGAGGAGAGGTCCATGGACATAAGGGGAAGGGATATGACCGGCCTTCCCAAGACGATAAAGATAACGAACCATCACATAACGGAGGCCCTCGAGGACACTATAAACTCGATAATAAACGCTATAAGGGTTACCTTGGAGAGGACACCTCCCGAGCTTGCGGCCGACATAGCCGACAGGGGTATAGTCCTTGCGGGGGGAGGTTCTCTTCTGAAGAACATGGACAGGAGGATCCAGCTCGAAACGGGTATAAGGGCCTTCTACTGCGAGGAGCCTCTCATAGCGGTTGCGAGGGGAGTGGGCAAGGTGCTTGACAACCTTGAGCTTATAAGGAGAATTTCCATGGAATGACCGGAAGAAGGTTTCATATCCTTTCCCTTCTCGTTTTCATCTTCGGGCTGATCGTATTCTTCTCCGATCTCTCCCATATATCCTACGTCAGGGCCTTCGTCTCCGCTATCAACAGGGTGGTGGCCCCGGTTGTGAGATTCAAGGAGAGAACGGTGTCCGAACTCAGGGAGGAGCTGGGCGCTTACATACACAGGGTAGATGTCGCAAAGGAGAACATACAGCTCAAAAGGAGGCTGAGCTCCCTGCTCCTCACCGAGAAGGAACTCGATACCTGTCTCGCCGAGATAGAACGATTAGAGAAGACGATGAAGGTCTCTTCCGGCTTTAGGAAGCTCGATTACGTGGTGAGCAGGATCGTGTACTACGATCCTACCGGCTTCGACCTCTTTGTAATTATAGAGGGAGG